>NZ_CP077107.1:308466-616933 GCF_019263745.1 Methanospirillum hungatei | reverse complement strand
ACAAAACTGACCAAACGGGAAGCTTCTCTCATCACTGCCATCCAGGCACTCAATCTCACGGAGATGACGGTCCCTGATCTGCAACGGATAACCGGATGGTCAAATTCATCAATTTACAAATTGTTGAACGGATACCAGTCACGGGGAAGTGTGTATTCCGGTCTTTTAGAAAAATGTCCGGCGATCTCGTATTATGAACGGGCGATCACCAGCGGAGAGAATGGTCAGACGGTTTCGCGACGGCTCAAGGTATTCACCTGGGACCAGCAACTCTATGAGTCCTGGCTCACTCGTGGAACGGTTACCCTCCGTAAAGATGATCCTGCCGTGGATGAGGATTTTAGAGATCCCGGACCTGAGGGCGGTGATGCAGGCTCTCGGAAGGAGAAAGAAGATGGATCTGGTGATACGGCTCAGTCAGAAGAGACTTTTGATCCCGGTTCTGTTTCAGCGGAAGAAGGGGCTGGTCAGCAGCCTGACTCCTCACCGGATGATGGCTCCTGTGTGGAAGCAGTGCGGAAAAAAGAGGGTCATTTCTGCAGGAGTGCTGCACCTGCAGCAGATGAAAGCAGCGCGAATATTCTTCTAAATACAGTACATCCATCATCACTTAGAGATCTTTCTTTGTATGCTGCAGAAGGAGAACTCACGGGGGGAGAGCACTCTTCTCCGCTCTCTGTGGATGATACTCTCTGTGAATTCAGGGTTGCAGAACACGATTCCCTTCTCTCTTCTGATAATCGAGAGATTTCAAAACCAACGCCTGAATTTGAGCGGATCCCTGCAGCACAGTGCAGCATTCCAGCGGTACTGCAGATTTCACAGATCGATCCTCATGAGTTTGTGCATCTGACCGGATGGCCGTCACAGGAACGGTGTGCTGTGTGTGGCCGGAAACCCACGATGTATACACAGAAGATGCGAAAAGGGCAGAATAATCCGCCGATTATGCTCTGTGAAGCATGTTATCATCGGGCGGTGAGCAGTCATGTTGCCCGTCTTGTTACCCTTCCCGGTGTAATTCAGACCAGTTCGATGGTACGAAGAGAGACCGGGGGACGGTGCTCTCTTTGTGATATTCTTCCGGTTGCCTGGATTGATCGTGAGTCGCATATCGGTTTGTGTGAGTCCTGTTACAAGCGTGAATCTGCCAGGAACACGAGGGAGAATCCGGAATGAAACGGCCTGTTACTGATGACTGCCGGATCAAAAAATGTCCGTATCTTGTCTGGCACAATTTTCAGAATAAGAATGATCCGAACGTGATTACCAGAAGAAGATTCTGTGCCCTGGGAAACCAGATGCCATCATATCTCAAAAAGTGTCCACTGGAAGAAGAAAAATGAAATTTGTTGTAATATCAGAAAAGCCGGCTCCTGATCTACGGAACCGTTCGTTTGAAAAATCCGGACGTATGTTTCTTGCCAAAGAGAATCTCCGGGTTGTGATTGACGGGTCAGGGATGTTTGATATCAGCCTGAATGGCGTGCATGTGGTTATTTTCGGTCTAGGAGATTCCCCGGTGTATGTATCCGAAACGATGAACCAATGTGGTACTGCTACTTTGTCAGTAAGTCGTCGGGGATTTTACCTGACGATTGGAAACATGATTTATGTTACACCTGCAGACCGGGTTCGAAAAGTACTGTCCGGAGAACATCGCAAAGCCCCGGTATTTCTCGTCAGGGAACCAAGGCAACTATCCGGAGGGGATGCTATCAATTGATCTTTTCCTGCCCTGAATCGGCAGAACAGGTTTGATACTCTAATGATTTGGAGAGTGGATGAAATCCTATATTATTCTCCTCTCAATCTCATTGTGCCGGTGTGCACACGGCAGGGGTACGTCGAATATGGCAGATTTTGTGTCAAAATCAGTTGTCAAAAGTGCAGAACGGGTACTTGCTACTCCGTTTGCCAGTAAGGATGCAATGAATACTATCATCGGTGATATCCTCGCCGATAATCCGTGGGGATGCACGAGCTATGAATCAGGCGGAGAGACCAATCCGGCGATTATGAAGGGCTCGGAATATTATTCCGGAACAGTTGTGTATGAGAACAATGAGGGAAAACAGGTGGGACGAATCTCTGTCAAAGCCCCAAGTTCTGGTGGTTTTGATACGAATATCTCAACAATCCTTGCGAACACCGTACTGAGTACTGCGATGGGCGGAACTGCATCTCATGACAGTTCAGATGACGGGTATAGTGTGACGCTCAAATGTCATGCTGCAAATGGAGAACTCTTCAACGTCGCATTCAAACGGGACAGGATCTCTGTTTCCAGCTATGAGTCCGACAGTATTCTGACCACTATTGAGACCTGGGCAGATACCGTGGGTGCTCTGGCCTGATTCTCTTCGGAGCATATATGAACCGGTTATTCTTTTCCGGATTCATCATCCTCTTTCTGCTCAGCCCGGTAGGATTTGCCGATGAGATCTCGTCTTCGATTCAGTGTGACGGAGCAACCTGGGTTTCTTCGTCTGTTCAGGGTCAAGATGAACATTATTCCGGGAGTTTTTTCACAACCGATCTCTCCTCGCTCATGCGAATTCTTCATCTTGGTGATTCGGTGGAGGTGTTCACCTCGCAGGAATCATCCGGACCGATGGGGATTGACGAGTATTCAGATCGTGGTTCGAATTCATCTGATGAAGCTTCCCGGTGTATGTTTACTCTTCCGGGAAATGTGACAGTTGGACGGAGTGAGATTGTAGCATCCGGCCTTTTTTCCGGGGGAAGGTATGTTTCGTCACGGGAACTGAGTGATGTGTTAGGAGCCAGATTTCAGGTGAACGGATCCGGGCTTTTGCTTACGAGGGCAGAATCTGATGATGGGAACCGAACGGTGCGGTTTGGGTCTGATGTCGGAGGAATGATGAACGTGACCGAACGGATGGTGCTCGGTGATTGAGATAATTCTTTCAGGAATTTCTCTTGGGATTTCGGTGGTGAGTTGTATCGGAACTGCCGGGATTTGGATCAGGTACATCCGGGAGAGCCGGAGGGTGCTCAGTCTGGTCCGGGTGGGGGAGGATGGTGAGGTGATGGGGATGGAATAGGGGGAGGGAGAAGAATCGAACTGATAATTTAATTGAATGTTCACAAATTTCTGAATTTTTAAATATTAGAATTATTTTCTTTAATTTTTCAAGAATTAATCTTTATTATCAAATTTACTTCGCTAATGAAACTTTTGTGTACTTTCAATCAACTAAAGATTTTTGCAAATAAGTATATCTCGATAATAGAAACAAAAATTTTTTTCAACATTGAATTATAATAATATATAAAAAATATTTCATACAAAATGCAAAAAGAAAATCATTACATGATAAAAAATTAAGAATTAATAAATGCCATCCGAACCCCCTCCATCAAAAGGTGAAAGAAATGCGATAATTGGCTATAAACCTCAATATGAAATAGCAGCAATAAAGATAATTACAGCAATAAAAGCCGGAAATCTAGTATCAATAAAAATTGCTGATCCAGATGCAGGGCGAGTAGATGATTTTCAAATTTTATCAATTAACCGAATTGACGCATATCAAATAAAATGGAGTGAATATCCTTCTTCCATTACATATAATAAATTCATTTCTCCTATTGATGGTAATCCTTGCTATATTGCCCAACTAGCAGATGGTTGGAAACGATTAAAGAATAAATTTCCAAGTAAAAAAATTTGTGTTCATTTTATTCATCGAAATTATCCATCGACCAATGATAAAATAAATTCATGTAAAAAAAACAATCCTGACAGGTTACATTTTGCTAGTTTTATCGCCCAAATATGGAACAAAATTCATAATTCGTCTCCAGAATTTAGATTTCAGATTCCTGATGAATGGGATTTTGCATTTCAAAAATTTTATGAATCTTCTAAACTTGAAACTATTGAAGAGTTTATTAATTTTGTAAAAGATTGTTCATTAGAATTTGGTTATAATATTCCAAATTTTGAAGAATTACCTGAAAAAGATAGATTTTCAACAATAGACGATATAAATAATATCTCAAAAAAATTAATTGATTTGGTTGCTGATCCAAGTAAAACTATAGAATATAGTTTAAAAGAATTTTTAATCATAATTGGATGGGAAAGTAGAAATGATTTAATTAACCAGCATTTATTTCCAATAAATGAAAGATTATACCAAAAAAACCATAATTTATACACTGATTTTGACAATTTAATTAACAATATCAATAAAGGATACATAGGACTTATTGGAACACCCGGTTCCGGGAAATCTACCTTCTTAACTCAATTTTTAAAAAATCGATCGGAATTAGTTATAAAATATTATTCATATATACCAAATTCATATGAACCTGTCAATCTTAGAGGAGAATCTAAAAATTTTCTTCATGATATATCACTGCAACTTGATCATGAGGGATTTTCTTCTGGAGGTAGTGTAAGTTCATTTGATAGAACCATTCTTCTGAAACGGTTTTACAACCAAATGCAGTACTTGCACGAAGAATGGAAAAAAAATCAAAGAAAAACTATTTTTTTAATCGATGGACTAGATCATATTTCTCGCGAACAACATCCAGAATATTCTCTTTTAAATGATCTTCCTGACCCAAACAAAATCCCTGATGGGATTATTTTTATTCTTGGAAGCCAAACCGACGAAATTTTTCCAAGTGCCGTTAAATCAGAAATTCGAGATAAACGAATAATTGAAATGCCATCCCTAAATCTCGAAGAAGTTAGAAATATTATTAAAAATTCACCTATTCAAATTCCTTTAGAGATAGATCAAATTAACAAGATTTTTTTACTCTCCAATGGTCATCCACTATCATTAATTTATTTATTGAACAAAATTCTGGAAACGGAAGACAATGAAGAAATATCTAATATTTTAAATAAGACAAATCCCTTTTCAGGGAATATTGAAAAACAATATGAATCCTATTGGGATGAACTGAAAGATGATTTTGATCTGATCAAACTATTAGGTTTAATCGCACGATGTAAATCAGGAATTGATCTAAAATGGTTTAATACTTGGTATGATAGAAAAAGTATATCTAAATTAAGAAGGACCTTTTCCCATTATTTTAAAGTCGGGGAGTCAGGTTTTTGGTTTTTCTTTCATAACAGTTTTCGTTCATTCATAATTAAAAAAACCTCAGAAATCGAGTCTGGAATAATTGATGAATCACAATCAATTTATTTTCAAAAAATTTTAGCAAATCAAGCATCTCAAGAACCTAAAACATCAATTCATTCTTGGGATATAATTTTTCATCTATTTAATGCAAAAGAATATCAAAAAGTTATTGAAATAAGCACGGCATCATATTTCAGAGAGCAATTTTTAAATTTCCGAGCGATCCGAGAAATTAAGAATGATATTATTTTTGCTTTAGATTCGGCAAAAATTTTAAATAACTATCACAGATTTATTCGTCTGATGTTAATTGGAAGTGAATATGAACAAAGAAAATCCTATTTAGAAGACATTTCATATTTTCCTCTCCTTTTTCACCATTTACAAGAACATCCAGAAATATGTATAGAGCATCTCATTTCTGGAAATGAATTACAGATTGAACAGATAAAAGGAATAAAACTAACAAAAACGCTAAATCATATCAGTTTTCAAATATCTAAATTAATATTTGAGTTATCTGAACCATATGATATATTAATTTCTTCAGAAACCTATAATAATTTCCAGAAATATTCTCCAGATACATTACTTACATGGGCTTCATCGGCCCCATATTTTCGAACTATAGATGAAATAATAAAATTAATCCGAAATTGTAAACAAATTAACCTTAATGAATCCCATGATTTATCAACTGAAAATATAATAAAATTTCAGCAAAAATTACTCTTTATAGTAGGAATATCCTTAATTGAACTAAACAAATGGGAAGATGTAAAAATCATCAATAATGAAATTAATAAAATTTCCTCATCTCTTAATAAAGATATTGTATTTAATCTCAACATTTGGAGTTCAGATTTTTGTATATTAATTAATAATTTAGAAGAAGCAGAGTATTTTTTAGAGAAAGTAAAGGATGTTATTGGTGATAGTTATTTATTTCCAGAAAATGAACAGTTTAATGCAGAGAGAATAATTTATTTTTTGTATAATGCCTTAAAAATTAAAAAAGACGAAACTTTTGCACAGAAATATTTAAAACATGTCCAATGTCCAGAAAATATTAATTTTTTGAATTTTTCTAACCCATTTTCTGAATTTGAGAGTTTTATTCGGTATAATAAAATTCAATTTTTGCTAGGATATGATTATCAACCCTTGGAATTGAATATATCAAATGAAAATGAAGAGGAAATATTGTTTTTTCTCTTTAAAAGACATATATATACACTGAGTTATATTTCTGTGATGGGAGATATAAATAAAGAATTGCCTCCTGAACAAATATCAGAATTAATTATCCCCATTTTAGGATTTTATTATCAAAATTTTTCACTCAATCGTAGAATAAAAAATGGATACTTTATTCATCAATGTCAAAAAGAGTTTTTTGAATTTTTTGTAGATTCAGTGGTTAACCATAAAAATGGAATAAAAGTATTATATTTACTACTTGACAAAGAATGGGAAAAGCCCGATAACGAAAAATATTGGCCATCTTTAGTCTGGGAAAATATAATAAAAATTATTTATAAACATAGCGGTGATAAAAAATGGTGCAACAATAAAGTAAATTTAATTGAAGAATCTTTTTTATCACGTCCCGAGAAATATTATGATACAAATCAAAGGATCCACGAATTCTATGATTATTCTGAAATATGTGCGATAATTAAAAATCAGCTAAAGTCACTACAATATCTCCGTAAGACATTTGAAACTTCATTAGGTATTGGTTTTCGTAAGGATTACCAATTAAATAATTGGATTAAATGGCTAGATATTATTAATAAAATTGATCCTGAACAAAGAGAAGAAAGGACAATTTTTTTTATCAATATTATTTCCGTTATGCATGAATATGTAGAAAAAAATTCTGATTTATATGCCGCGAAATTATTAATTTCGGTCACATTTAATTGGAGTCCCGAAAAAGCCTTAATTCTTGCAGAATGGTTTATTACTAAACATATTGTGCCCTATCTGGATGTAAGAAATTTATATTTATCCTTATTATTAAAAAGCGAATTAGATATACCAATTAATGATATTTTACCCCATGTAGAGAGTATTCTTTTTGATACTGAAAATGAAACTGAACATAGAGAAATTGTAAAAAATTTGTAACTATTCAGCCGGTCTCAGCGCCCTTATCCCGTCCATCTGAAAACCTACTCTAATATTAGTCCTCTTCTTCTAAAAATTCATTTTTACCGAAAGATCTTTTTATAATGACTATTAACGTTAAATTATCAAATGGACTTTCCAGAAGAACTCAAAGCCAAAATACTTGAATGTCCTCCTGAAGTAATTGCATATATTGTTCACCTACATGAAAGAATTGATCAATTAGAATCCAGAGTCAAAGAACTCGAATCCAGGCTAAACCTCAATAGTCGAAATAGCGGAAAACCACCATCTTCTGATGGGTATGCTAAAAAGAATCGAAATAAATCAGATTCTCGAAAGAAATATCCGGGAGGTCAACCCGGCCATAAAGGGACAACCTTAAGGCAGAGTCCTCATCCAGATCATATCGAATATCATAAACCTCATGAATGCTCCAAATGTGGACATAGCCTTGTTTCTGGAAAAATACTCGGCATTGAAAAAAGACAGGTTTTTGATCTTCCCCCTCCTCCCACAATCGAGATAACAGAACATCAGTCTTTCACTATCTGCTGTCCTCATTGTGGTTTAAAAACATCAGGGGATTTTCCCGAAGATGTTACACATCCAGTTCAATATGGATCCAGAGTCAAATCTTATCTGACCTATTTTTCTCATCATCAATTAATCCCTTATGAACGAGTAACTGAAATCTGCTCAGTTCTTTTCGGTTTTTCTGTTAGTCCTGGAACAATCGTAAATTTAACTCACAATCTAGCGAAGAAATTACAATCATTTAAGGATGATATTGTAAACGTTCTTCAAAATGAGCCCGTAATCCATAATGATGAAACTGGAGTCAGAGTAGAAGGAAAACTTCATTGGCTTCATGTGACCTGTACTCCTAACCTAACTCATTATTCCCTTCAGAGAAAAAGAGGTAAAGAAGGAATGGATAATATTGGAATCCTTCCTGAATTTCATGGGATTAGTGTTCATGATTTCTGGGGTCCTTATCTTTCCTATTCCTGCGAACACAGTTTTTGTTGTGCTCATATTATCCGAGAACTCATCCGGGTTGAAGAAGAAACCTCTCAAAAATGGCCTTATGATCTTATTGAGTTATTATTAGGGGCAAAAGAAAACAAAGAGATATTTCATGGAGTTGGGGTTCCTATTCCTCCAATCATTCGTACCAGTCTGATGGAGTCATACGATGAATTGATACAGATAGGACTGGATGAAAATCCTCCACCGGTTGTAGATGAAGTAAAAAGGGGCAGGAAGAAAAAGGGATTTGTACGAAACTTACTCGAAAGGCTAAAAGAGTGGAGAGAGAGTGTGTTGAGATTTATAAATGATCCTCTCGTTCCATTCGACAATAATCAGGCCGAGAGAGATATTCGTATGATGAAGGTAAAAATGAAAATATCAGGTGGATTTAGAAGCTTCGATACAGCCAGTGCGATTGCTCTGATCAGAAGTTACATCTCAACTATAAGAAAAAATGGAATTAATGTTATTGAAGGAATTGTTTCAGCATTTCATAATTTTCCATGGTCACCAAATAGAACCAAAGATATTAGTGGAGAGTCGTTACTCTCTCAAAATCTTGCATTAGCCTAAGCCGACTGAATAGTTACATTTTTTTTAAGAATTCAATCATTATCCCAGAAGATACACATTAAGGGTATAGTATGCACCGATGAAGATGAAGAGTACCGCAACAATCCGTCTGAACCATTTTTCAGCAACCTGAACTTTGTTCATCATCGCTCCACACCGGCCAACACCCGTAGAAAGAAGGGCTGCAAAGATGATCACCGGAAGTCCGGTTGCTATTCCGAACACGAGGGGGACGCCAATTGGATCCTGGGCACTAAGGGCTAGTGGGACCAGCATACCGAAAAAAAGGACGGCGCTAAACGGACAGAAACTTAAAGCAAATAAAATACCTAAGAGGAAACTTCCGAAAAATCCTTTCTCAATAAATTTTTTTGAGAGTTTTTCTTTTAAATTTAAAAGACCTTCATGTTCGAATTTCATACTGATGGGAATAATCTCAAGCATTAATATTCCACAAATCAGGAGGATCGGTCCAAGCAGGAGATCGCCATATTGCTGAAGGAAAAGTGATATTGACTGAACTTTCAGGCCGCCCAGAACAATGAGAGCAGCTATCGCCATATATACGAGCGATCTTCCCAGGGTGTATAAACATCCAACAAGGAACGTGTGCTTGCCGGATGAGAGGTTTCGTGAAATGTATGCAATGGCAGTAATATTCGTGGCCAGGGGACAGGGACTGATAGCCATCATAAGACCGATGAAAAAAGCGGCGACAAGGGGAATATCACTACTTCCCATTGCCTCCATAAATGACATCAGATCGCTCAAGATGTTTCACCTTTCAGGAATGGGTCCAGAATTCCAGTCAAATAGGTGGTATATTCATTCTCATCCCCAATTTTATACCATGCACCAACAAGATCCTGCTTCGTGAAAGAATCTTTCGTGGATACTCCGATCATCAGGGATGAAGACACCACTTCATACTTTTCTGCCAGTTCTCGATTTTGTGGATCTTCAGCATTTATATGACCAAATACCAGTTTTCCTGATGCAAGTTCATCAGGATAATAGGTATTCACAACCTTTTCAGCCATATCTCCCAAGGTCACACAGGAATAACATTGCTGATTTCCATGAAAATGGTAGAGTTCTACCTTAGTGATATCTGGTAATGCTGACGATGAAGGTACTTCACTCTTCATCTGCGATTCATTGCCTGAATTGGTTCCGGTGCATCCAGCAAAGAGAGTCAGAAACAGGGCACATAAAATGAGTGCTCCGATTATCTTAAGATGATCTGTTTTTCTCATTCAGAAATCTCCACATTGGCGATAATCACAAATGTGACATCAATTCACTATAGATTCTAGTTCAAAGTATTACAAACTTTCTTGAACTACTTTATCATTAAAAATAAAAAAACCTGGAGAATTATGCCAAATTTTGCTTTTTTACGGGGAACCATCCTTTGGTCCGAAGACAGATCTTTACGAGCATAAGCATGGTCGGAACTTCTATAAGAACTCCGACAACGGTTGCAAGAGCTGCACCGGAAGAAATTCCAAAAAGGATCGTTGCCGTTGCAATTGCAACCTCAAAATGGTTTGATGCTCCAATCATGGCAGAGGGAGCAGCATCCTCATACGTAAATTTCCAGGTTTTCGAGAGGATATAACCCAACGAAAATATGAGAACTGTCTGGATGAATAGCGGGATTGCAATCCAGAGAATCGTAAGGGGATCATTCAGGATAACCTCCCCTTTAAAGCTGAAGAGGAGGATTAATGTAACTAATAGCGCAATGATCGTTACCGGGGTAAGGTAGTGGATGAATTTCGTTTTAAACCACTCCTCTCCCTTATAGCGAATAATGAGAATTCTGGATATGTATCCGGCTATGAGGGGAAGGGCAACATAAATTGCAATAGATAATGCTAATGCTTCCCATGGAACCGGAAGTTGTCCAACTCCCAGGAAAAAACCCCCCAGCGGACCATATAATACCAGCATGGATAAGGAGTTTATCGCAACCATAACAAGCGTATGGCCATCATTTCCTTTTGCAAGATATCCCCAGACGAGAACCATCGCTGTGCAGGGAGCAATTCCAAGAAGAATGCATCCGGCGAGATAACTCCTCCATAATGGGATTTCTAGCATTTTCACCCCGTTTTCCATCACGATAGTTCCATCCCCATATGTGGTACCAACTGGAAGATCCACTCCGAATGGCATTTTCACAAGGTCTATTGCATCCGGGCCGATGAATTGAAGAAATACATATCCCAGAAAAAACGTGGCGATAATATACATGGTGAACGGCTTGATTGCCCAGTTCACGAAAAGTGTCAGACTGACGGGTTTAATGTTCTTTCCCGCTTTTAGCACTTCAGAAAAATCTATCTTGACCATGATAGGATACATCATAAAAAACAGGCAAAGTGCTATCGGAATTGAAATTATGGGCGCTTCTCCAATGTATATTGACAAACTGTCAAGATAAGTTGAGACATTCGGAGCATATCTGCCGAGAAGTATTCCGAGAGCGATACAGACCAAAACCCAAACCGTCAGATATTTTTCAAAAAAACCCAGACCTTTTGACTGTTTTGGTGAAATCGTAGATTTTTCTTGTGAAGCGTTCATAACATATCACGATTGTGATTCAAAATCATTTGAACTTCATTAGTACATATACCTCTCTCTCTGCTACCGGGGATATTCGGAATGTTCGATCATGGTATGAAAACTGATAAAAAATCTGCCTGTTTCTGAAAGAGAGTACCGAATCCAGTTACCTTGTGGCTCTTGTATAATGAGGCCGGCACCTTTTAAAATATTCAGGTGATAAGAGAGTTTCGAATCGGCAATGTTTAAACAGTTTTTAACGAGACAGACACAGAGTGTTTGAACTGCAAGAAGATGAAGTACTTTCAATCGAATAAAATCACTAAGAGCATGATGGATTTTTGCCTGACTGGTGAGTTGTTCATATTTCGGAGTTGAACTACATATTGCTTGCATCCCTCCCCGGGACTGGACACCTAATCTGATATCTTCCGGTATATCAGGAAATTCTTCGTCACATGGGCATGGTTTGGATTGGGATGTTCGACGGGGCATCTATTTCAAAGATATATGAAATCACATGGAGGAAAAAAGTATCGCTCATTCGGGCAGTATGAAATCCAGGATAAAGACGAATCCTTTACTATGCATTTGAGTAGTAAATACACCATATAGTAGTGCAACTTATATGAGAGTTTCAATCAGAGCTGTAATGCTCATTTATTTAGTAGGTATTATCTGAAATTTCAATGTATGATAATCAGAGGTATTATGGTAGTTCAAAAATTGTTGATATATAGTCTTCTTACCGTCGCCATCTTATTCATTCAGGTTGGATCAGCATCAGTATTTCTTCAGGACAGTACAGAGATCCCAGGAGATCAGCTTCTTGCTACGATGAATAATACGACTAACCTTTCTTCATCCCCATTTCCGATTCAGTTTTTCTATAATACTCATTGTGGATCATGTCAGGAAGCAGTTGAGTTTCTGAATGGATTTACTGTTAAAAACCCGGATATTACTGTTTTATACCACGATCTTTACAATAGTTCTGCCAATAGTTCCATGTTTACCGAGTATAAGACGAAATTTAACGATAATGTCAATATCCATTATCCAGCGGTTTTCATAGGGGATGTTGTTCTGGTAGGTTCTTTTGACATTGCGTCGTATACAGAAACACTCACCACATGGTATCAGGAAAAGAGAAACACCCAAACAATTCCCGGATTTCTCTCCTGGATAACGAGACTCTTTTCCGGAAAATGATACAATAAAATTTCCTATGAATATCCGTGTAGAACGGTAACTATTTCTTATTGGAATAAGGGGAAAGATGTCTGAAACGATACAGCAGGCCAATAGTCTGGTAAAACTTGGGATAATATTTGCTCTTTTTGGAATAGTCTGTCCATTTTTCTGGATGCGGATTTTTGCCGGAGATTATGGTTCTGAAACTATGGTTTATGGTTTTCATTCAATGGTGTTTATCATTCTCGGCCTGATATGTATTGCTAAAGGCTGGAATGACTTAAAAAATTTACATTTTCACCGATGTAGCATTGATTGAAAAAGTATCGCCTTCTCCCCGGATCAGTTTTCCTACCACTAATACGATCTCTCTTTTGTCAGGAATTTTTCCTGAAAAGGTGACAGGAAGGATTTCAGAATTTTTTCTTACAGCCGAGCAGGTTACGCAGCCTATTGAATCGGAAAGAATGAACCTGTGTTCCTTTGGGTATGATGCCGAAACAATTCCCTTTATGCTTACAATATTTCCCACATAAGAATCCGGCTCCAAATAGAATTTCGCAATATTTGGAAGTATAAGAGGGTCTGTTCCTAATACATTTTCTCCAGGGATTTCTGCTAATATTGGAACGGATAGTAAAAAACTAATAAAAAGGAAAAATAGTAACCTTCTCATCTGTGCTCATATTTTGGACAATATATCAAAATAAAGTATCTGAACTATTATTTCTTTTTAATATTTTTCTTCTCTTCAGAACAAAGGGACAATGCTTTTGCTCCGAGATCAGTAAGTTCATAAATAATCCAATTTCCCTGTGATGATCCTTCGATCAGTCCCATTGAGCTTAATTTTTTCAGGTGATACGATAGCCTGGTATCTGATATCTCAAGCAACTCCCGTATAATACAGACACAAAGAGGCTGGACTGAAAGCATGGAAAGGATCTTTATTCGGAATGGGTCAGAGAGAGCTTTAAAGAGAGAGACGTTTTGTAAAACCGCATTACGGGGCATGATCCGGTTCGATAATCCTTCCAGACCACCGATGGTCATCAAAGGTTCAAGAACTTCAGGGGGTATTTTGGCTGGAATTGCAGAATCCACACAATTCGTGCTGCAAGCGGCCTTTTTCATCGTATATCTTATCTCCCTGATGAGAAGTTCAATATTTCGATGAATTATGATATCTATAGAGAATATAGTAAAAACCATCATCCGATTAAAGGTTCACTTAAGAATACTCATATCATGAATAATCTGACCGTTTTGTTTATTTGTACCCATAACTCTGCCCGGTCACAGATAGCAGAGGGATATCTCATGGACCGGTATGGAGATCGGTATATTGGATATAGCGCAGGGACAGAAGTAACCAGAGTCCATCCTCTCGCCATTGAAGTAATGAGAGAAATCGGCATTGATATATCAGGTCAACGTTCAAAGCCTCTCCTGGAATTTTTTGATACTGATATCGATATCGTTGTGACGGTTTGTGATGGAGCAAAAGCAGTCTGCCCGTTATTTCCTGGAGCGAGGAGAACCATCCACCAGGGATTTACTGATCCATCCTTATCTATGGGTTCTGATGAAGAGCAATTAGCAATATTCCGGATTGTACGGGATGAGATTACACAGTGGATTGACGAGAATGTAAACCCCTGCGGAGCTCTGGCTTGGTAATTCTCTATCTCAAACTTTATTGAAATTCCCTGCAAATGATATCCTGATAGTTGTGAAGATTGGAATTGTGAGTGATGGTCAATATGGAGAACGGGCCTTTGAGCAGATTCGGAGAAGGTTTCCAACCGAGTGGATCCTCCTCCCTTTTCCCTCTTCACCGGTAGTTGATGAGATTGATCTTACTATTCCTCCCTGTGATCTCTACATCTCGTATATTCGGCATCCTGATATTGCAATGGAACTTGTGAAAACCGGTGTTCCCATTCTTCTCGGGGTGAATCTGGGCCCTGGATTCATTAATCAGGCAAGGGAGATAAACCCGGCTGTTATCGGTCCGGAGACAATGTGCTCGCTTCTTCCGAACACGAAGTTCTGGCAGATAAACGAGTATGCAAAAGGTTTCGGCAGGCCGGTTTTCTATCTGATACTGGACAAAGAACGGGTGGTCTGGTGTCACCCGCTTCGTGGTTCCCCATGTGGTTCGACGGATGCTGCAGCACATGAGCTGAACGGGCAGCAATTAGATATGGAGGCGATGAACCGGTTTGCTCTTTCTATCTGTCATAATTGTCGTGCTCCCCGGTTCGGGAAAACGTGTGATAAGGAGAAGGCAGGTATTATTCATTTGGTAGAACTGCTTGCTGCTCTGAAAGGTGTCAATAGAGAGTTATGGGAAAAGTGCTCTCAACTGGTAGATCAGTCAACGTGCAGAGTCATTTCAGGTATTTAGGAAGAAAAGACAATTGAATAACTTCGGAAAAAAATTCATTCAGGTCAATTTCTCGGTTCTATATGGGTGATAGACCCTAATTTATTATATGTGTAGTTGTTCTAATGAATAGCAAAAAATTAGGATGTTGTAAACTTATTTTATGGAACCAAAGATTTTCCCAATTGTTTTGCCTCCATGATCTTCTCCGGATAATTGGAAAGATCATCAGGTTTGTTACAATTATTTTGCCAGATAAACCCTGCATCAACAAACCCTATGTATTGGAAGACTTTTTTCAGGTAATCATTGGTCGTATTCATATCCTCAATATCCTCACCGCCACATGTCAGGGCAACAACAATTTTTTTCCCTTTCGGCATATCACAGGAGAAATCAGGAGTAAAATGGCCATATATCCGGTCGATAAATGGATAAGCCTGAGCACTTAATCTAAACCAGTATATCGGAGAGCCAAATACAACAATATCTGATTCCTTTATTTTCTGATATATTTCTTCCATATCATCCTGTATTATGCATTCTCCGTCTTTTTTGCATACATCACAACCGGTACATGGTTGAATGTCGAAGTCACAGAGACGTATCAATTCTGTCTTCGCCCCAGCTTCCTGTGCTCCAGTAAGTATATGCTCTACCAGTCTCTGAGTGTTCCCGCTTTTTCGTGGACTTGAAGTTATTCCAACAATTTTCATACTTGAATTATAAACCTAGGTTGAAGAAAGCCTTTTCGTTTCCCTATATGGTTGGAATTGCCTTCCTATCTGGATACCATAGTAGTTACATCAGATATCAGAATTTTCTCGCCCAGGAAATTTCTTAAAGGAGCATACATCCATTGATCCTGAATGGTATGAAAACAATGTATCAATACCAGCCGAAGGCTTCAGTTAGTATAACAATTTCATTTAACTTTTTTAAAGGATTATTATTGCATAATTCCTCAATATTTCACTAATTTTTCAAGTATTTGGTTCTTAGCTCAGATCGGTTCACCATTAAAAATAAATTATTGCAGTCAATGTCCACTCCTAATCACCATTTATCGGAATTTTTTCACAACTATTATATCAGCTGCTATAGACTTTGTTATATCACTGAGGAATCGAAATGGATCTCAAGTATGTCCAGACTACATGCCCGTACTGCGGTACCGGCTGTTCTTTTAACCTCGTGGTAAAGGACGGAAAGGTTGTGGGGACTGCTCCCTACCACCGCTCTCCGGTGAACGAAGGAAAGGTATGCCCGAAAGGGACCTATGCCCATGAATTCGTCAACGCTCCTGACCGTCTGACAAAACCACTGATTAAGAAGGATGGAAAGTTTGTAGAAGCAACCTGGGATGAAGCACTCAAGCTCATTGCAGAGAAGTTCAAATCCTACAACCCCGATGAATGTATGTGTCTTGCATCAGCACGTGTCTCAAATGAAGACAACTACGCCATGATGAAGTTTGCCCGTGGTGTCCTCAAGACCAAGCACATTGATCACTGTGCCCGTCTCTGCCATGCATCCACGGTTGCAGGTCTTGCAAACATCTTTGGATCCGGTGCAATGACCAACTCCATCGGTGACATTGCCGATTCAAAGTGTGTCTTTATCATTGGTTCAAACACCTTTGAATGCCACCCGCTTATCGGACGCCGTGTCATGCAGGCAAAGGCAAAAGGTGCCAAGTTCATCTATGCCGACCCACGTCTGACCGCAACCGGAAAACAGGCAGACCTGTTCCTGCAGTTCAGATCCGGAACTGATGTCTGTCTCATGAATGGTATGATGCAGGAGATCATCAAGAACGGCTGGGAAAACAAGGAATTCATTGAAAAGCGCTGTAACGGTTTTGATGAACTCAAGAAAGAGGTCATGAAGGATGAGTACAGCCTTGAGAATGTCTCATCAGTTACCGGTGTACCGGTTGACAAGATCAAGACTGCAGCAGAATGGTTTGCAAAATCAGGTGCAAGTGCAATTCTCTACTCCATGGGTATTACCCAGCACACAACTGGTGTTGACAATGTCAAGTCCTGTGGTAACCTGCAGATGCTGACCGGAAACCTCGGACGTGCTGGAACCGGTGTGAATGCACTTCGTGGACAGAACAATGTACAGGGTGCCTGTGACATGGGATGTCTGCCGGTTGTCTATACTGCATACCAGAAAGTTATCGACGAAGCAGCCCAGAAGAAGTTCGCTGACGGATGGAAATTCCCTGATGGCATTGCAAAAGGTGAGAACGGGTACGAAGTCACTACCCTGATGAACGTTCTGACCGACAAGCCAGGCGAGATCAAATGTCTGTATATCATGGGTGAGAACCCGATGATCTCTGATCCAGACCTGACCCACGTCGAGCATGCACTCAAGACTCTTGACTTCCTTGTTGTCCAGGATATCTTCCTGAACGAGACCGCCGAGTTTGCTGATGTTGTTCTTCCGGCAGCCTGTTATGCAGAGAAGGACGGAACACAGACCTCAACCGAACGCCGTGTCCAGATGTGGAGAAAAGCACAGGATCCACCAGGAGAGGCAAAAGGTGACTGGGAGATCATCGCATCCATCGCAGAAAAGATGGGATATGGAGCCCAGTTCCCATGGAAGACTTCAGAAGAAGTATTTAACGAGATGGCAAGTTTCACTCCTTCCTACGCAGGAATGACCTATGAGCGCCTCAACAGACCAGAAGCACTCCACTGGCCATGTCCGACCAAGGAACACCCAGGAACTCCGATTCTTCACGGAGAAAAGTTTGGAATGCCAGACGGCAAAGGTCTCATGACCGGAATTCCATTCAAGTGGCCTCAGGAAGTTCCGGATGAAGAATATCCATATGTCCTGACCACCGGACGTTCCATCTGGCAATGGCACACAGGAACTATGACCCGCCGGTCTGTAGATCTTGAACGTGAAGAGCCAACCGGATGGATTGAGATTAACACCGGCGACGCAAAGAAACTCGGAATAGCAGACAAGGAAATGGTCAAGGCAAAAACCCGTCGTGGTGAGATCACCATCACTGCACGTGTCACTGATGATATCAAGCCAGGTGTTATGTTCATTCCATTCCACTACGTCGAATGTGCAGCAAACGTTTTGACCATCAACGCCCTCGACCCCATTGCCAAGATCCCAGAGTCCAAGGCTTGTGCGGTTCGGGTTGAGAAGATTCAGGAGGCCTGAACATGGCAGCAAAAGGCGATATGAGCTATGTCTGGGCAAAAGACAAAGATATCCTCGATAAGGGAGAATGTGGTGGAGCAGTCACTGCACTCCTGAAATATGCACTGGAAAATAAATTTGTAGACGCTGTCCTTGCCGTCAGAAAAGGCCAGGATATCTATGATGCAGTCCCGGCATTCATCACCGATCCGGCAGAAGTTGCATCCACTGCAGGATCCCTACACTGTGGAACCCTCCTGCTTCCAAAGATCTTAAAGAACTATGCCGACGGTGCAAAGGGCATGAAGATCGCCGTAACCTGCAAGGGTTGTGACGTCATGGCCTTTTACGAGCTTGCAAAGAGAAACCAGATAAATCTTGACAATATTGTCATGATTGGTGTCAACTGTGGTGGTTCGGTAAGCCCGGTGAGTGCCCGGAAGATGATCTCTGAAAAGTTCGGGGTCAACCCTGATACCGTCCATAAGGAAGAGATCGACAAGGGTCAGTTTATCATTGAGTACGAAGGCGGACACAAGGGCATCAAGATTGATGAACTTGAAGAAGAAGGATTCGGTCGGCGGTCCAACTGCCGTCGCTGTAAGATGAAAATCCCCCGCCAGGCAGACCTTGCATGTGGGAACTGGGGAGTCATCGGAGACAAGGCAGGAAAGGCAACCTTTGTTGAAGTCTGTTCAGAGAAGGGTGCAAAGCTCCTCTCCGATGCACAGGCAAAAGGTGCTGTTGAAGTTGCAGCAGCCGATCCAAAGGGTATTGAAATCCGTGGTAAGGTCGAGAAGGCCATGCTCAAGCTCGGTGACGAGTGGCGTGAAAAAGACTTTACTGCACTTGGAAAGGGCAAAGAACGCTTAAAACTCCTGATGAATGAGACCTCAAAGTGTATCAAGTGTTACGCCTGTGTTGAGAATTGTCCCATCTGTTACTGTGTTGAATGTTCAACCAAGAAGCCATGGTACATCACTCCAGGTCAGCTTCCACCAGGTTTCATGTTCCATCTGATCAGATTTGCACACATTTCTGACTCCTGTATCAACTGTGGTCAGTGTGAAGAACTCTGTTCCATGGATATTCGCAATGCTCTCTTCATGCATTCACAACAGGTTGAGATTGAAAAGCAGTTCAAGCACACTCCGGGTATGGATATGACCCCGCCAATCCACGCATTTGTTGAGGAGAAGGCAGAGCGTGCCCGGCTTGATGCAACCGGAACTGACTCTATTTATATCAACATATTCAAGGATGAGTAATCATCCTAACATTTTTCGTACAAATGCTTTTTTCCTTTCCGGAGTAATAACCGGAAAGGACCACCAGCCTTGTGTCTTTCTTCTTAAAAATCTTACCTGGTTGAGGAAAATCCCTCTGGGAAAGAGACAAAAGAAGCTGATTACTATTTTATGAGATCACATGTACTATTTGGTAGGTTACTGAGTCTTTTGAATTGGATGACGTGTTTGTTTAGAAACTATGAAATTATAGTCTTTTTCTAAAATTTCCTGTAATGCATGAGTTAAATAAATCGTCCATCGTTTCTTATTCCCAATAAATTGTAGTTCCTGTACGAGTGGATATAATGGAACCGGCGTTGAAAATTCATAAATATTTTTCATCTGACACCGACAGGGCTCAAGCATTTCCCAAGCACGAGTAATCGTAATTTCCTCTGGTGGGGTTCTTTGGATTACTTGTTTCACGATTGCAGATCCTACAACCACTGGGAGAAGCAAACCTTCTGGTCTAAAATCCAGTTTGGTGAAAAAAGAACTTTATCACCATTTTTAATTTTTTCAAATCTTTTTTTATCTCTTTTAGGAATTTCCAGGATTCCATTGTGGGTAAGGGTGTTCCACCCTTCCCATGTTCCGATTGTAAGCCAATATGTCATAATTGAGTGAAACCATCAGTGGAATGACATGAGATAACTCCGATTACCAAAGATTGTTTTTTAAGATATTGAATGATTCGATTTTAGCCCAATTACATTTGGTGATCAATTGTATTAACTAATATTGAGATATATGGAAAATGAAAGTTTCAGGATTTTCATGAAAATACCAGAAAAAAATTCCCATTCTAATGTTGGATAAGAATCATCAGTAAAGGGCTCGTATTCTTGGTGAAAAGATTTTTGAGATTGTTTTTATAATTTAATTACCTTTTTTTCTCATTTTTTCACAAGAGAAAAGTGTTATACTAATAATGACTAAGAAATTGGTCTTAATATGTGGAGTTGTATAATCATCCACTATCTTTAGGTGAAAGAAGATATGAAACGGGTAGTATCCAGTACAACAAAAATAGAAGGGATATGGCGATGTGATCCTTGTAGGTGGTATTATTATCCGGATAAGGGCGATCCGACTCAGAATATACCTCCGGGGACGTCTTTTGAAGATCTCCCGAATACATGGCGTTGTCCTATCTGTAAAGAGCCGAAATCTGCATTTACGTTTATTCGATAACGTTCTATTCTGATATAGTATTTTTTCGGTACAATCTTTTTTTGAATCTTAAGATCGGTTTTAATTGACATATTAGAGTTAATGGAATAATGTCGCGTAGAAAAAATAATTAAATTTCTTCAATTATTAACATTATTAAAATAAAATGTTGAACTCAAGGTGTCTCTTTCCACCAATTATGTTAAAAACCAGTTGGGTATATCAGTAGATTTTTGTATCTTTAATGTGATATAATATTGCCCGTAATCACACAACCGGGCACATATTTGTCGTGATGAGTGTAGAATCAACCCGAATTCATGAAGGATTTCCCGAGTTCTTCCTTCATGGATGATTCTACCTCATTGTCTCAACTTCGGATACTCATTCTGATTGGATATTGTATTTCTTCGCCCAATTACTATCTCTCCAAAAGTGATTTTCAGGACATAAAGGAGTTATTGCTATGGAAAATAGAGGAATCGTTCCGGTTTTTTTAATTTCATAACCTGGCACTTCATTCCATTCATGGTCTTTTCACTTTCATGTAATAGTACGAGATAAACAAAATGTCGCTGGAATAAATTATTTCATACAAAACGAGAAGAAAGAGCGTTTTTAAGAATAAAGGCGGAATAATTTGTATTCATCAAAGGACCGAGGAATCAGCCCGGAGCTCAGATTTTATGACTAATTTATTTAGTACATGAAATACAAACTATAACCGCTTAAATCAATTGGTTACCAGATGTATTATATTTTATTATTCGTACTTCCGGAACCAAGTAAGGGTATTGGAATGGCTCGTAATGTTCTTTAATAGATTTATTTTTGAGAGTGTTTGGTCTCATTAATTGATACTGATTTTCTATAAGGGGGGGAATGACCAGTATTCAGGAACCGATATGGATCTCCTCATGTGTTGGGAAAGAGGATTATCAGGTGAACTGACTGGGATGAGGGATGATTCGGGACTGGAATGAGAAGAGAACAGTGGTTTTTTTATATCTGGGGAAGAAAGGTAATAAACCAGGAGTTTTAAGAAAAAAAATATTAGGGTAGTAAATCGTTTTGTTCTTCCTGTATTATCATCGAAGTCATGGTTGAATTCTTCGAGTGTTCTTTCAAGATCATCCCGAATATTTTTTAGAAATAGCTCTTAGGGTATGGACTCACCTGTATGAACCATTATGGTTGTGTATCTTCTACCTTTAGATATCATCTGTTCATGAGATCCATATTGTCTGAAAGTATAATTTAGAGAATTGAGAAATGAGATAAATTTTTTTCCCTTTTATAGTTGTAAACATTATGCACCCTGTACAAATTCACCTTTACGAAATCTGACAAAATTATTTAGGATATCTAATGGTGTATTATTATAGCAAAGTTCTAGTACTTCTTTAATACTTGCGAATATTTCATTAATGGTTTTTCTACAAGTATCACATCCTTTGAATTGAGGGTTTTAATAATTAAATGCCAACTCAAAGGAACTATAAACGAATAATTCACTTAATTTTTACCCGTTCCAGTGCTAATGCTCCAAGTGATGCAATTGAGTCATATATCTCTTTATTATCTGCACTAAGCATCTCCTCCGGATTATCAAACCAGAATCCTATCACTCCAAAAGTTTGCTGGTTTCCTTTTATTGGCAGGAAGTATCCATCTCCTCCTGCAAGAGTGTCAGTACTTCTCCCTGCAGACTGTCCATGAACCAGTACCCACCAGGCAATCGAAGATTCTTTTTCTGTCAAATCAATATCTCCATGCTGAGCCAGAATAACTACCCCGGTTTTACCAGCAGTAAATATGGCATATCGACCAGGACCTATACGACTGATATGTTCAATGAGCGATGAAAATACTTCTTTCCGGTCTGTGCTGTCAGCAAGAGCCTGTGAAAGAGTTCCGATTGCCTCAATCTGGGCTTCACTCTTCCAAATCTGGGGGACAATATGTCGAAGCCGTGTCGCAAGTGTACTGATTATCAGAGCAATAACCACATATCCAACAAATGAGATGAAGTACTCCCAGTCTGTTATCGCAAAGGTATAATAGGGCAATACAAATGCAAAATCAAAAATGAGTATGCTAACTGTTGCAACCACTAGTGCAACATCTCTCCGGAATAACAATGAAATAATAATAACCGGAATAAGCTGGATGATCATCTGGTTATCTGAACTGATGATCCCGGTCAGAAGATAATTTACACAGGTAATAATGCCTATAAGAATAACTCCTGAAATGTACTCTTCTTTAATCCGGACTCCTATTTGACGCGGGATTGGAATTGGTTTATCATTTTCTCTGGAATCATTCAGGATAATATCAATTCCCCTTGCCCCTCTTATAATCCGGTATACTGGTGAGAACAGGACATTAAATCCCTTTGGTTTGCCCATGAGAATCGTCGTGATATGATTTCTTTTTGCATATCTGATGATATCCGCTGCCACATCATCTCCCCGGTACCTGATGATGGTGGCTCCCAGTCTTCGTGCCGTGTCAAGTGCTGAAATGAGCCATTTTTCTTCCTGAGGAGGAAGATCTGTGTCTTTCTCTTCGATAACAGAGATAACAGTCCATTCAGCATCAAGCCGGTATGCCAACCGGTAACCCGCCCGAATAAGATTTTCAGCATTCGGACCCGGACGGATGGGGACCAGAATTCGTTCTGATGCCGGCCAGTTATCTGACGAACTCTTCGTTTTTATGAGCCGCATCATCCGTATATCTGAATATTGTGCTGTGTACCTGAGTGAAAACTGCCGGAGGGCAAGCAGGTTTTCTTTGGCAAAGAACCGGTTCACTGCCTGAACTGCCAGATCTGGAACATACACTTTCCCTTCAAGAAGCCGTTTAATTAGACCTTCAGGAGAGATATCAATAACTCTTATTTCATCGGCCTTCGCAACAAACGTGTCCGGAACCGTCTCTTTGATTGGAACTTTTGTAATCAGGGATACCTTTTCGTTCAGACTTTCGATATGCTGAATATTCAGGGTGGTCCAGACAGAAATTCCTGCTTGTAAGATATCTTCGATATCCTGGTACCGATAGGTATGACGTGAACCGGGTGCATTCGTGTGGGCCAGTTCATCAATGAGAACTACATCAGGCTTTCTTTGGATGATCAGGTCTACATCCGGTTCACGAAGAGAGATTCCGCGATACTGCTGGATCCAGCAGGAAATTGCCTCTAAGCGTTCGGCTAATACATCCGTTTCAGGACGATTATGGGTCTCGACATACCCGATAACAATTTCTGTGCCTTCTTCCCTTGCATGAATACCATCAGAAAGCATAGAGTAGGTCTTTCCAACACCGGCTGCATATCCAAGGTAAATAATAAGAGACCCTCTGCTTTTTTTACTCTCTTCATATTCTGCAAAGGTGAGAAGATCCTGAGGATCCGGACGCTCATTCTCTTCTCTCTCCATTTTCATTCCTCCAGTGCTTCCTGATCTAGTGCCCGGTTCAGGAGAAAGACATTCACATAGGGATCCGAAAAAACCCTGTCTTGTATACTATGTTGAAGGACAAGGGCTTGTACCTGATCCGGAGAGAGATTTCTGGCATGTGCAACTGAAGGCACCTGAACAAGTGCTGAATCAACAGTGAGGTGGGGATCTACATCGCTGGCTGATGCCATGATAAGGTCTGAAGGAATATCTCCGGTAACCCCTCTGGCTCTCCATTCGTTCATTCGTTCTTGGATTATGGAAAAGAGCTGGGGATTTGACGGTCCATAATTTGTTCCTCCGGAAAGAAGGATGAAGGATGTACCGGGATTGACTTCTGAAGGTCTTCCCTCAAAGTAGAGCGGTCCGGAAAACTCCATTCCGATGAGTTCAGATCCCACAATATCTCCGGAATCATCTGAGATCAGACTGCCATGACTCTGGAATGGGAATAAAACGGATGTAACCCCTGTTACAAGAAGAGGATATCCGATTCCCAAAAGTATCGTAAATATTCCGAGAAACAGAAAAGCCCGGATGAAGATTCGATACCAGGTCATTGCATCACTCCGGTGATAATCAGATCAAGAAGTTTAATCCCGACAAACGGAACCAGCACTCCTCCAAATCCGTAGATAACAAGGTTGGATGTGAAAAGTTTTGAGGCTGGAATAGATCGGTACCTGACTCCCCGGATTGCAAGAGGAATCAGAAGAGGAATGATAATTGCATTAAATGTCACGGCTGATAAAATAGCAGATTCAGGACTTGAAAGATGCATAATATTGAGAGCTGCAAGACTTGGATAGATTCCTGCAAGTGCAGCGGGAATAATGGCAAAATACTTGGCGATATCATTTGCTATGGAAAATGTGGTCAGTGCTCCCCTGGTCATTAGTATCTCCTTTCCGATCTGGACAATATCAAGAAGTTTCGTGGGATCACTGTCAAGGTCGATGATATTAGCTGCTTCACGTGCAGCCTGGGTCCCGTTATTCATCGCGACAGCTACATCCGCCTGGGCAAGAGCCGGAGCATCATTGGTTCCGTCTCCGGTCATGGCTACCATTGCACCTTCATCCTGATACTTTCTGATAAGACGCAGTTTGTCATCAGGTTTGGCACTGGCAAGATAATCATCAACTCCAGCTTCAGCAGCGATGGCAGCAGCAGTAAGGGCATTATCTCCGGTTATCATAATCGTCTGGATACCAATTCTCCGGAGATCTACAAATCGCTCCCTGATACCGGTCTTTAAAACGTCCTTCAGATGAATGACACCAAGAACCTGATTGTTCCTGCAGACTACGAGTGGTGTTCCTCCTGATGATGCTATCCGGGTTACTTTCAGACTGATATCATCCGGAATTATCCCTCCGTTTTGTTCAACATGCTGGGAGATCGCATCAGAGGCTCCTTTCAGCCAGAGATTATCTCCTAATTCTGCCCCGCTTGTTCTGGTATGAGCAGAAAATGGGATAAATCTGGTGCCAGTAGCATCCGGTAGCCCTTCTGGTAAAAGGTTTCCAGCAAGCGTGATGATACTTCTTCCTTCCGGGGTTTCATCAGCAGAGGAGGCAAATGCAGCTGCAATTATCAGATCCTTCTGGTTTATTCCATCAACCGGTATGAATTCAACCGCCTGTCGGTCTCCATAGGTTATCGTTCCAGTCTTATCAAGGAGGAGAACAGTGACATCTCCTGCAGATTCTATAGCCCTTCCTGAAAGAGGGATAACATTTCTCCGAAAGAGTTTGTCCATGCCTGCAATACCAATTGCCGGGAGGAGAGCTGCAATGGTTGTCGGGGCCAGACAGACAAAAAGTGCTACCAGAACAGTAATAGAGAGAGGTGAACCTGTGCCGGTCATGCTGGCACTAAAAGCGGATACTGGCTGAAGGGTAATGACTACAAGGAGAAAGAGCAGGGTTAACGAGATGAGAAGGATATTCAGGGCAATTTCATTCGGGGTTCTCCTCCGCTTTGCTCCTTCAACCATTGCAATCATCTGGTCAAGAACTGACTCTCCTGGTTTGGAGGTTGCTCTGATGATGATTTCATTTGCCGTAACCAGTGTTCCTCCGGTCACTGCACTTCGATCGCCTCCTGACTGCCTGATAACGGGGGCAGATTCTCCTGTTACGGTTGATTCATTCACCAGAGCTGCTCCAATAACCACTTCACCGTCAGCCGGGATTGTCTCACCGGCCTGAATTCGTACCAGATCACCGGGCATGAGTTCATCAGATGAGATAGAGGATCCTGGAGCATCAAATTTCGGTTCAGTTACTTTATACGCCATTACTGTTCCTTTTGACTGCCGAAGTGATGATGCTCTGGCTTTTCCCCGTCCCTCCGAGAGTGCTTCTGCAAAGTTAGAAAACAATACCGTTATCCAGAGCCAGAATGTGATGAGGCCAACAAAGAGTCCTGACTCACTCCCAAAACCGAGAAGTGACAGAATACAAATGAACGTGGTAATAATACTCCCTATTTCCACGAGGAGCATGACCAGATTATCCTTCTGCTCATAAGGATTGAGTTTTTTAACCGCCCGCCATAGTGCCTCCCTGACAAGGAGGGGATCAAACGAACTGACTGCAGATACTCTTTTTCTGGTCATCTAGAGCCCTCCTGTGAGAATAAACCATACCGCCACCGGCCCGAGAGCAAGGAACGGGAAAAATGTCAGGACTCCGACGATGAGGATGACCATGATTATCCAGAGCACAAAGGAGGGAGTATCTGTTGGTAGAGTCCCCGGACCAGCCTGGAGGGTCTTTTTCCCGGCAACTGATCCAGCCAGGGCGAGAAGGGCAATCATGGGGATAAATCTGCCAAGAATCATGGCGACGGATCCGAAAACCAGGTAAAAGGTTTTTGCGGCATCAAACCCGGCAAATGCTGACCCATTGTTGTTTGCCATGGATGCCCACGCGTACAATAATTCTGAAAATCCATGTGGCCCAGGATCCTGCATTGACATAATCCCTCCCGGAATTACAAGGGATAGTGCAGTCATAATGAGGACGATTACTCCACTGGTAAGGATTGCAGTAATCGCCATCTTCATTTCAAAGATGCCAATCTTCTTCCCAAGATACTCGGGTGTTCTCCCAATCATAAGTCCGGCAATAAATACCGCAATGATAACAAAACCGATAATTGAATAAAATCCGGATCCGACTCCTCCATACACGATTTCACCAAGAAGGATGAGCACAAGCGGTATCATTCCAGCCAGGGGAGTCAAAGAATCATGCATGGTGTTTACGGCTCCGCATGAGGTGGCGGTCGTTGCTGCGGCAAAAAGAACCGATCCTCCGAGGCCGAATCTGACTTCTTTCCCCTCCATGGGGGCTCCACTCACTCCTAGTGCAGTTGTCTCCGGATTGCCGAGGAATTCACTCTCGTACAGAATAACAAGAGAGATTACAAAGAGCAGAATCATAACCGCGTAGAGAGTATATCCCTCTCGTTTCTTCTGTAAAAACCTGCCAAAAACAAACGGAAGGGAGGCTGGAATAAGAAGAATCAAAAATATTTCCAAAAGATTTGTCAGAGCAGTAGGGTTTTCAAATGGATTCGCTGAATTTGCGTTGAAAAATCCTCCGCCGTTTGTTCCCAGTTCCTTGATTGCCTCCTGTGATGCAACCGGACCCATGGGGATGAGCTGACCTGGAGCAGTTCCATATCCGGTTGTCTGAACATAAGGATCAAAATTCTGGATAACTCCCTGAGATACGAGAAGTACTGTAAAGATACAAGCCAGGGGGAGGAGGATATAGATAATTGTTCTGGTTAAATCGACCCAGAAGATTCCTAATTTTGAAGTCTCTTTCCTGGCAAATCCACGCATTACCGCGATGGCAACACATATTCCTGTCGCTGCGGAAAGAAAGTTCTGCACGGTAAGGCCTGCCATCTGCGAGAGGTATGATAGAGTCACCTCACCGGTATACGTCTGCCAGTTCGTATTGGTCATGAAACTGGCTGCAGTATTGAATGCAACCAGGGGTTCAACTGGTCCAAAGCCCTGTACATTTATCGGTAGCACACCCTGGGTTTCGAGAAGTATGAAAAGGAGAACTCCTCCGGCCAGGTTGAATATGAGAAGATCACGTGCATATTCACGCCAGGTCTGTTCGTTTTCATCATCTGTTCCGGTCAGTTTGTATATCCACCGTTCAATTTGTCCTGCAAATGTGTTTGCATATCTGCCAGAAAAGACATGGTATAGGTAGGTTCCGAAAAAGAATGCTATAATTGTGAGGGATATAAGAAATACCCCGATAATGAAAAGATCGGGAATGGGTTGGGGGGACATATGTATACTCACTTGTTGGAAAGGGATTAGGGGTCATTAGTATATAGGTATTCAGGGTTCTCGTAAGAGGAGATATTTAGGGGAAAGTAAGGGAATGTATCCTGTATGAGTAGAACAGTCATTCTCTTCGTTCGAGCGAAGAAATATCCATTCCCCCATCACATACCACAGTATGTCACCCCAATCACGATTTCTCCTGCAATTATGTATCCTCGTATTGATTCTGGGTCTTTGTGCTGTATTTTCTGTTTCAGCATCTGATTATGAGGTTGATTCCGACACCTATCTTGAAGATCCCGCCTCCATTCCGACGCTCTCCCATAAGTGGACATCGGGAAATATCCCTCTCTCAAACCTGACTATTGAACAGAAGGAGAAGATACGGAGCCTGAAAAGTAAACCGGTGAACACTACAATAGCTAAGGAAACCCTACCGATTACTGTCCCGACCGACCTTCCGGAATTCTTTGACTGGAGAGATAATAACGGGGACTGGACCACACCGGTAAAGGACCAGGGTGAAGAATGTGGAAGCTGCTGGGCTCATGCAGTCATCGGAATTCTGGAATCCCATGTGAAGATATTAGAGGATAATCCAAATCTGAACATCGATCTCTCCGAACAATACCTCTTATCCTGTGACCATGATGATGACGGCTGTGATGGAGGGGATTTTGAGACCGCAATGCCTTATCTTGTAGATACTCCTGGTCCGGATGGCCTTGTGGGAACGGTGCTGGAACAGAATTACCCCTATGATGAAATTTCAGACGCATGCAAAAACCTTTCCGGATTAGAGCGGTTTACAGCAGGAAAATGGGCCTATGTCAACGCAACTACTGAATCTGATGATGCTGAAGTATCACTCCCTACCGTTGAAGAGTTAAAAGCCGCCATCTATCTGAAAGGACCGATTGGCGTTGGTGTTGATGATGACGATGCCTTTGATGAGTACAGTGGAGGGATCTTTTACAGCGAAGAAGAGAGTGATGAGACCAATCATGCGGTCATCCTGGTTGGATGGGGTGCTGATGAAGAAGGAGAGTTTTTCATCGGGAAGAATAGTATCGGGACAGAATGGGGAGAAGGTGGCTGGTTTAACATCGATGTCCATTCATCCCGGATAGGAGAAGGTGCTGTGTACTTTGATACCGTTTGATGAAAAATAACTCTTATCCATTCATTTTGAAAAACCAGAAACCATATAACGTCCCTATGGAAAGGATAACTTATGTTTTCTCACCTGGCTGATTCCCGGGTAATAAAATCATTGGGCCTGGTATTCGGAGATATCGGGACCAGTCCAATATACACAATAAGTATCATTCTCCTTGTTATAAAACCATCAGAACAGAATATTTTTGGCATTCTTTCTCTGATATTCTGGAGTTTATTTTTTGTTATCACGATTCAGTATGTCTGGCTTGCCATGAGTGTAAGTAGCAAGGGTGAAGGGGGGACAATCGTCTTAAAAGAGGTATTATTATCGCATCTGAAAGAATCATCCCTGGTCCCTCCCATATCATTTCTTGCAATTATCGGCATCTGCCTGTTTATGGGTGATGGCGTTATTACACCGGCGATAAGTATTCTTTCGGCAGTTGAAGGAATAGCATTTGTCCCTGGGCTTGAGAATCTTCCCGGGATGATTCTTATCGGTATTGCAGCAGTAATCGCTATCAGTCTGTTTAGTATCCAGCGTCGGGGAACAGAACAGATCTCATGGATGTTTGGCCCGGTAATGCTGCTCTGGTTCTTTTTATTGTCTATAACCGGTTGTATTGCAATCATCCACAATCCACAGATACTGCTTGCCTTAAGCCCGCATTATGCTCTTGAATTCCTTTTGGAACATGGAATTATCTCACTTCTTGTATTATCTGCAGTTGTTTTATGTATTACCGGCGGAGAAGCACTCTATGCTGATATGGGCCATCTTGGTCGTGAACCTATAATGAAAGCCTGGTATATCGTTTTTCCAGCTCTTATGCTCAGTTATCTCGGACAGGGAGCATTTGTACTCGAACATGGGTCCATGGGGTCGGTCCTCTTTTCCATGGTTTCAACGCAAATCGGCATTCTGTATATCCCATTCCTCCTGCTCAGTGTATGTGCGACCATAATTGCGTCACAGGCGATGATAAGTGGGATGTTCTCCATCGTGTACCAAGGGATGACAACCCGGATCATTCCGAAGATGAAGATTGATTTCACCTCTTCCTCTATGCAATCGCAAATCTACATAGATACTGTCAATTGGCTGCTCCTGATCTCCGTGCTTCTGGTCATGATCACATTTCAGTCTTCAGAACATCTGGGAGCTGCGTATGGACTTGCCGTTACTGGAAATATGACCATATCTGCCCTTATGCTCCTCCTCATCTTCTATAAGAAAAAAGATAGTGTGAAAGTTGGGATTATGTCACTCTTACTGCTCATAGATACAACCTTCCTTTTCGCATCATTGACAAAACTTCCTCATGGAGGTTACTGGTCGGTTATCCTTGCAGGTGTTCCATTCGCGATCATCGTGATCTTCATCACCGGACAGAAAAAGCTCTATACAACTCTGAAACCCATTCCCTATAACCGGTTTGCCGAGAGGTATAACGAGTTGTACGAATCGGTATGTAAAATTCCTGGCGCTGCGTTGTACTTTACATCTGATCTTAAATATGTCTCTCCCTACATTGGGACCATCTTTTTTCAGAATAATATCCTGTATGAGTCGAATATTTTCGTCTCCATCCGTATGACAAATCATCCCTTTGGAATCAGTACCTATTTTCAGCAGGAGATCGAGAAAGGACTGTCATTTTTTAGTATCGAAACTGGTTACCTGGAGTTTCTTGATGTTGAATCACTCCTCCGTGAGCATGGAATTAATGAAAAGACGATTTTCTACGGGATTGAAAATATCATGAGTGACAAGATGATCTGGAACCTGTTTGGAATAATTAAAAAGGTATCTCCTCCCTTTGTGCAGTTTTATGCACTTCCGTCAGAGAAGATACATGGAGTTATTACCCGGTTTATCATGTAACGCTTACGGAGTCACACCTCCTGCCCTCTCTTTCCGGTGGTAGGTGTGGTAATTTCCATGTAATGTGAGACTAAATCCAATCCTCTCTGTCTGTCGTAGTTCATACCCATGATATGATCTTTTTTGAAATGTCATAAAAAAAAGATATTATACTATCATGTCAGAATCTCTTCAATCACATGTTTTTTTGCATAAATTATAATGTGTTAGAGAAATGCAGGCCTTAAAAAGTCCTTTATTATACCTGATTCTTACAAAACCAACCTCATACGGTACACCAATCGCTTATAAAAAAACATCTCACTATTTCAGGTATTTTTCAACTTATTATCGATAATCCATGACATCTCAAAATTATAATCTCAATAAAGAGAAAGAAAAAACTGCCCTTCTCTCGGTATGTTCTAATTCTGTTCTTGTCATCATGAAGTTCATTGTCGGATTTGCTCTTGGATCGGTGAGCATCATTTCTGAAGCGATTCATTCGGGGATGGATCTTCTGGCTTCAGTTATAGCTTTTTTCTCGGTGAGAAAATCCGGAGAGGCACCAGACGAAGAACACCAGTTCGGACATGGGAAGTATGAATCTGTTTCTGGAATGATTGAAGCGATTTTGATTTTTATCGCCGCAATTCTTATCATCAATGAAGCGGTCCAAAAAATTCTCACGCCATCCTATGAACCGATGAACCCTCTGCTCATGTGGGCAGGTATTGCTGTCATGGGGATTTCAGCCGGTGTAAATACGTTTGTCTCCACCCGGCTCATGAAAATTGCAAAGAAAACAGAGTCGATTGCATTAGAGAGTGATGCATGGCATCTTCGGACTGATATTTATACCTCGATTGGAGTAATGACTGGTCTTTTCCTCATATGGCTGACAGGTATTCATCTTCTGGATTCAATTGTTGCAATAGGAGTTGCTCTGGTCATTATGAAGGCGGCATATGATCTGACCATGAAATCATATAAAGACTTGATTGATTTCCGTCTTTCTGAAAAGGAAGTATCCAGAATCACTTCTATTATCTGTGAACATCAGTCTGAATATGTCAATTTCCATGGATTACGAACCCGGAGGGCAGGTCCGGAGATTTTTATTGATCTGCATCTTGTTTTAGATAAAGATATCACCGTGGAACAGTCTCATGATTTTACCGAGCACCTGGAAAGAGATCTGAAACTGGAGTTTCCAAGGGCATGTATTACGATTCACGTAGAGCCCAATACGGGGGAACATCTGTTAAAATCAGGGATATGTAATGTGCCTGAATAATTTTTTTGCACTAAAATATCGATCCCGTTGAAAGAATCAATCATACATGCATATTGAGGTTTTAATGATGGCACCACTAGCACTCCTATGTTTGGTCAAATGGTATGAATCTTGTTTCATGCCAACTATCTGCACCAATCCTGTAAAATTGGCTTAAACTATGGCGTGTATTCAAAGTGGAGGTTTTAGGACGTTCTTTATTTCTTCGTTTTTCTAAAACCTAAAGGAGTGGACATTAAGGAGATCTTTTGACGTGATCGTGAACTTGGTACGATATGCTGAATGAGATGTGAAAAATTGTTCACGATCGTAAACTTTATGACCAAATCAATGAAAATAATTCTTCTTACATCTACGAGGATTAAAATGAGAATTTTTTTTTGCGTTTTTATGGTTGTAATAGTTCTTATCGGCTCATTATTTATGGCAGGATGTACATCTCTCATAAATCAACATGATGTCGCGTTTTTAAGTTCTCTTCAGGAATTTCAGAACGAAATAGTGAACCGGATATCACAGATCAATGAAAATGTCAGGATACAGGACTGGGACGCGGCACGATTGAACCTGGAAGGGTATCAGGGTATCGTAAAAGGGGAGATTGAGCACTTACAATCTATTGAAGTATCTGAAAAAATCATCCCAATCCGGGATAAGGCATTAACTGCATTACAACACCAGGAAGCCATCATACAGGATATTCTGGTAATGCCAGAACTGAATGCTTCGGCAATTTCCAATCTTACCGGAGACTATCTTGCTGATATTATTAAAACAGCTATAATATCAAACATTTAATGTTTTCATCTTTTTTTTGTTTACTATCAACTGATATTATGATTCATAACCTGAACTCGGCATTTTAACCCATAGGTATTTGGTCGGTGAAGAGGCTGAGTATTTTTGTTGCTCTCTTAGGAATCTGTGCAAAACTTTTTGTTCCACGTGCATCATGAATTATCTCAATTTTTGAAAGTTCAAAAAAGACTTCTTCTACAGAGATAATCTGATTTAAGTTTAATATGCGAAGTTTTCTTAAAACTGAAAAGTATATCCTCAGTGCCAATAATGATATGAAAAAATAACCTCTAACACTTTCTTCCGACTGCAAATACGATTTATCTGAATCTATTGGGTTTTTTAATGCATCAAATGCAAGTTCCACATCTTCCCTCTCTTTATATAAAAGAAAAATTTCTGCTGGAGGTTTAGCAATGTCAGATAATATTGGAATTATTCCCGAAAATTCGCATTTATTTTGATATTCACCTACATTCAGGCCTCTTTTAAGTGAATTTTTTAGTAAAGTAGATTCTTTTTCCCCCTTCAATAAGGGATCCATATAAAGGTAGAGGTAACCATATTGATTATTAACACACGTACACAAAATCCCTCTATTACGATATAAAAACCCTCCATCCCATACTATTTTAGATTTTTGTAAGAATTTTGAATTCTTTTTTAATGGGACAAGGTAGTGAATACCTCTTTTTTTTAGTTCATTCAACAATGAATACGAAGAGAAGCCCCGATCCAAAATTAATCCAATATCGTTGTCTTTAAATCGATTTAAGAAATTTTTTATTGTTTTTATATCTCTCATAGATCCATATGAGACATCGCATCCGATTGGAAGACCGGTATTCGATGAGAATGCCATTGAAACCCCAATTTGTTCGTTTTTATCATGGTCTGCATTATATCCCTTTTCAGCTAACTTTATTGATTCAGAATAAGTAATAATCGCAGTTAAGTCGTAAAATATCAAATCGTCGTCTGAAGCTAATTCTGCAAATAAGTCATACCACCAGCCAACTTCAGAACCGATTTGGTGAAGTACCTCTCCTAAATGTTTAGGCAACAATTTGACATTGATTTGATTGGATAAATCTAACTTTTCCCATCGTGATTCAATTAATCTGAGAGGTTTAGGATCTAAGGCTTTTACGATAGCCATAGTGACTAATTCCTTGAAATATGGAGTATATTTTTCTAATAATGATTCAAGATCCTTGATGTATGAATAGGCTAGCATCCCATTAGCATATTCAAATATTTCTCTGTTTGAAACTATTTTTGAGGCTGAATTTTTTTTGGGTTTAAACGTACCATCACGAGTTATGGATCCAATATAGTGTGTCGTTTTTTTCGATTTTTTTGTTTGTGGATCATACACACTTGAAGCGCGATAAACATAAAAACCACCTTTGATTTGATGAATTTCTACGTTATGTTGAAGATTTTTTTTCAAGTTTTGAAGGGTGTGCCGCACCTTATCAGGGATCATATTCATATCCTACTACTGGGTTAAAATACACTGTGTTAATTTATTAGTAGAATTATAAATATTTTGCCCTGTTCTAGAAGTTCATTTTTTAAACTCCTTAAAAATTGAATATTTTTCAAAACAAAGGGTAAAAATATTTGAAGGAAACTTACAATACTGGGTTAACTAAGAAAAGTTAGGGTTCATAAATATGATCTTGAAGATATTATAAAAAAAGATAAAAAAGCAGCTCTTATTGTGAATACCTATTCACGAAAAGGTGAAAAACTTTTTTTTGAGGCTCTTGATCTTTTTCACAAGTATGGTATAGACATCGTTGCTTCATATCCTGTCCGTAAACCGGAACGATTGAAACAGGTGGTTTCAGAGGTGATTTCTGATGGATATCGACTCATCATCATAGGAGGTGGTGATGGTACATTCAATTCTGTCATTGATCTGTTTGTTCATCAGGACGTTGTATTAGGTATTCTGCCCTTTGGAACAGCAAATAATTTTGCCCGCTCGATGGGTATTCCTATGTCACTAGAAAAAGCAATTGAAGTAATTGCGTGTGGGAAAGTTGTGGATGTTGATATAGGGGTCATAAACGGCCAGTATTTTTTAAATATCGCTACGGTTGGTTTTTCACATGCTATCATTTCAGCAACACCGCGAAGATTGAAACGATATCTTGGTATGATATCATATCTTCTCTATGAGACAAGATACCTAATATCACAGGAGTTATTCAGTTGTTCGATTACGATAGCAGGTCAAACCAAAACTATCCACACCAGACAATTAATTATTGCGAATGGTAGTTTTTACGGGGCAAGAAAGATAACACCGGATGCACATATCGACAATAAAACGCTGTTAATTTTTGCAATGGAAACTGACAGCGAATGGCAGGGCCTCAAATTCTGGATTGGATTTATTCTCGGCCGACATCTGAAATTTCCCGAGTCAAGATTATTTAAAGTTCAATCCGCCTGTATTGTGACGGACCCTTTTAAATACGTGATCATGGGAGGTGAGAAAGTCACCCGGACCCCTGTACAATTATCTATCGATGAAGAAGCGATAAAAGTGCTGGCTCCTTCCATTTTCAAGGATCATGATGAGGATCTCTCTCTTTCATAAAAGTCCTCTTCACCTGTCCATGAGTCCAGATAAGGATTGCTTGAGAGATTTTTTACTGGAAATGATGGGAGATGGAATTATTATTACTGACAATTATATGGATGGTGAACAATAATACGAAGAAAGGATTACTTATCAGTCGCTGCCACTTCCAGAGAATTATCAACAGAAATACTGGAAAGGGATGCGATGTCATCTGAAAGTTCCTGGATCGACTGATACCGTCCGGCTGGATCTGCAGTCAGGCATCTCTGTATAATTGACAACAATATCTTCCCTATTCCGGTCTGAAAGACGGGTTCTGTTCCTGATGGGATCTCCGGTCTGCCAGTGATAAGTTCGGCACATACCATCCCAACCTGCCATATATCTGTTGTGGCGGTACATTCTGAATTCATCTGACGCTGCTCTGGTGCAGCATATGTGGGAGAAAATCCTGATACTGACCACCGGTCTCTTCCTGACCGTGCAAGACCCCAGTCGGTGAGTTTTGGTATCCCCTCATATGTCAGAAGAATGTTCGTGGGTTTAATATCACAATGGGTTACTCCCCGGCCATGGGCATATAAAAGAGCGGATACAAGACCCTGAATAATCAGAACTGCTTGTTCGACTGGGATCGGGGTTTTCAGGTCTGCAACTGATCCAGGGAGATATTCTATCTCAAGGTACGGAACGGGAAGGATATTTGCAGAAAGAAGCGTTGCAATATGGGGATGTTCTAGATCTTTCCAGATACTGATCTCCTGCATAAATGAAAGACCGGTCATTTCGTCCTCCTTTCGGGGGACTTTTACCACCACCGACGTTCCATCACCGATACGCTCTGCATACCAGATTGTACCAACACCACCCTCTCCGATTGGTCTTATGTTCCTATACCGGTTTTTCGGAAGGGGAAAAGAAGAGATATTACGATCCATTTCTCTCTCATTTCCATATTCTTTCCTTACCTTTCCGATTACCATATACACTCCAAGGATGAGTGAGACGGTAAGGAAAAAGAGAATCAGACTAGTGTACGGATATTCAATCTTAAGAAGATTAAAAGACTGACGGGAAAAGAGAAGAAGGCCAGATAGCAGAGTCGCTGTGATAACCTGACCTAATCCTGTTCCAAGGATGAACCGGACCTGAAGACGATTCTGGAAAACCGAAATAATATGAAACAGGATCATAAGTAGGAATAGGATCAAAAACAAAGGAAGAGAGAAAGTAAATGTATTTCCAACTCCATGCCCCATCCCGACTCCATGACCATGTGACTGGGGAACAGATACCAGGAAGAGTTCTATGGTAAGATAAAGTATCGCGAGAGCCAGATTTAATATCTGAAGCAGAGTAACGGAATTTATTCTTTTCTGAGATTTATCTGCTGGGAATATGGTTGTTTTCATAAATTATGATTTAGATCTTTTTTTCCAGAATGAAAGGTCAGGTTCACTCCAAGAGTGCCGGGTGAGAGTTCTATTCTATCGCCTTCCTTCAAAACCACGAAATCATGAGTGATTGGTTTTCCATTCACATACGTTCCCCCTTTACTGTTTCCATCTGCTAATGTCCAGAATCCTGCCTGTTTTTTGAGCCATACATGAGGCCGTGATACCCGGCTAACTGAGCGGTACTCATCATTCAGAAGAACAGCCGGTTCAGGAGCGATCCCGTCCCATCCCTCTTCAATTCTTCCGACCCGGTACATGGTCCCGGTCAGTTCAATCGTTCTTCCCTGCTCTGAACCATTCATGACAATAAGTCCTGGGCCTGAGGGGAAAATATTGTGCAGCCCGTTTTGTGCTGCTATTGCCTGTTTTGATAGGTCCGGATTACTTTTTCCGGCTACTGAGCTGAATATAGTGAGATTGTGTGCAGCATGGTTCAGACCGTCCGGGACGAGCATATAATAAAAAACCGGCTGTCCCTGGTTTACTGGTTCATCTGATACTCCGATCTCCTTTCTGATGATCCCAAGCGAAAGTAGTTTTGTCAGGTGTTTTTTTGTATTCTCATAACTTGTCGCAATCTCATGTGAGATCTGCCTGACCGTACGGGGTTTTGTTCCGATAAATGAGAGGATATGAAGGCGGATGGGGCTTGCGAGAACATCGAGGTACTCAGATAATTCTGATATAAACTCAGGATCTGAGCTGGTAAGGATAGTCCGGTCATCAGGTCTTTCCGGATTCATATATTCTCCTAGTTCATATGCAGGCTATGGTTATCAAAGTCTACCCTATACAACCCTGAGGTTCAGGGGGGTAACCAGTCCTATTTTATCCATATATATTCTCCTGGAACATAAGAGGGTATATGCACCGCTCAGGCGGTCAGGAGAAAAATATGAAAGCAATTGTCGTAATCCTTATCCTGGGCCTTATCGCTCTGGGAGCCACTTTTCCGGTATCAGCAGCCGGACAGGGTGGAAATGGGAATGGTATTATGCTACATAGTGGCGATGGTTCATCAGGAACTGGCGTCTGTCCGAATCCGGATTGCCCACAGGCAGACTGCCCGAACAACCAGACTCCTCCACGTGATGGAACTGGATTGCAGTACGGAAAAAACCTGAATAAAAGGTGAGAACAGTGGACCGAAGAACGATGACCCTGGCAGGTATCGGACTTCTTGCGGTTCTGGTCATTCTATTGATAATTCTCCCGGTATCGGGTGCAGGAAAGACCGGACCTCAGGATGGTACCGGGTATCAGTATGGTCTTTCCAATCAGAATGGTCAGGATCAGGCTGGATATGGATCTGGGTCAGGGAATGGATCCTGTATCCGTGAAAACTGTCCGAACAATGGGGTGCGTCCTCTTGATGGAACCGGAATGCATCATCATGCAGGGCCTGGATCTGGTAATGCTGGACGCTCAGGTTCCCACGGACATGGGAACGGCCACCGGTTCTGATCTTCTTTTTTTTAAATTCCCTGTAAATAATGGGAGGTCTGATTTTTTCGTAAGTTCCAAAGTTTCCAGGCCTCAAACCAGAGCACACTTACTCCGGCAGCTAACACACAGGTGACAATTCCTTCGGCTGATATCAGGGAAAACCTGAAGATATCCCGGAGTGCCGGTACTGTAAGGATCAGGACAAGGCTGCTAATCGTTCCGAAAAATACCCATCCCATCGCCTTATTTGGTGTCCGAATCGTGGAGATTACCGTCTCTGACCAGGACCGGTTGGTCAGGATAAGAAGCAGGTTTGCAAGTACGATGGTGATAAAGGTCATGGTCCGAACCTCTGTCTCGCCAAGCCCGCTCATCAGGGAATGAAGATACACAAGTAACACAACACCCAGGACAACAAATCCCTGCATCAGACTGAGAAAGAGGGTTTTTGGTGTAAAGAGCCGTTCATCCGCAGATCGGGGCAGCCGGTTCATGATATCCTGTTCTTCCTTTTCTGCCTCAAAAACAATTGAACAAGTTGGATCGATGATGAGTTCAAGGAAAACGATATGCATGGGCATGAGAATAAGTGGCATATCAAAAAGGACGGGAATGAGTGACATTCCGGCGATTGGAATGTGGATAGAGAAGATATAAGCCATTGCCTTTTTGAGGTTATCATAAATTCTTCGTCCAATTCTAACTGCAGAGACGATAGAAGTGAAATTATCATCAAGGAGGACGAGGGAAGAAGCTTCCCTGGCAACATCAGTGCCCCTCCCTCCCATGGCAATACCGATATCAGCAGATTTCAGGGCCGGAGCATCATTCACCCCGTCACCGGTCATAGCCACAACCTCATGATTTGCCTTGAGAGCATTGACGATCCGCAGTTTCTGCTCTGGAACGGCTCGTGCAAAGAGGGTCGCAGTTTTGAGTCGTTCTTTGAGTTCCTCATCTGATAACCTGTCCAAATCTGCTCCGATCAGGTAATTATCAGCATTCATAAGCCCTATCTGGTTTGCGATGTTCTGGGCTGTACGGGGATAGTCACCTGTAATCATGATGATCCTGATACCTGCAGCATAGCATTCATTCACCGCTTTAGAAATTTCCGGTCTGACCGGATCGGCAAATCCTATCAGGCCAAGAAAAGTGAATATAAAATCATGCTGGATACTGGGGAGTTCAGAACGCGAAAAAGATGACTTTGCAACTCCAAGAATCCGAAGACCCCGTGATGCCATGATATCTATCTGTTTTGCGAGTTTTTTCTGCTCCTGCTTTGAAAAATGACATAGGTCACCAATCGCTTCCGGAGCTCCCTTGGCAGCAATGGTAAACTCATGGCCGTCTGGAGACTGCCACACATTTGACATCGCCAGGAGTTCAGATGAGAGGGGATATTCGGTAATGAGCTTCCAGTCTTTATGAATATGCTCTGTTTTCCCAAAATCTCCTTCAGAAAGCTGAACGAGTGCTTTCTCCATGGGATCAAAGGGATCTTTTTTACAGGCAAGAATAGCGTATTCAGACAATTCATGACAATAATCAGGAACAGAATTTTCACCAACTCCATCATAGTCACAAAATTCATCGTGTGCAAAAAAGGATTGCACGGTCATTTTATTGAGGGTGAGCGTTCCGGTCTTGTCTACGCACAGAACTGATGCAGAGCCCAGGGTTTCAATTGCAGGAACCTGCCGTGTCAGCACCTGCTTTTGTGAGATTCTCCATGCACCAAGTGCGAGAAAAACAGTTAAAACCACCGGGAACTCTTCCGGAAGAATTGCCATGGCAAGAGTAATTCCTGCAAGAAGCCCTGATATCCAGTCTCCCCGGCCAATTCCATAGATGATGACGATGATAAGGCACAGGAGAAGGCCGCATGTGGCGATGACCTTCACCATCGTGGATATCTCCAGTTTCAGCCTGGTATCGCCTCGTCCGACCTCCTGAAGAACCATCCCTATCTTCCCCATCTCTGTCCCTGAGCCGGTGGTTCTGACTTCTGCAAGGGCCTGACCCTGCACCACAAGGGTTCCTGAATATATGTATGGCAGATCATCGCCTCCTGGAGCCTGCTCTTTCAGTCCTTCAGTCCAGGGAATCTTTCGTACCGGAACCGATTCACCGGTGAGGAGTGATTCATCAACCGTGATATTGTTTGATGAGAGGAGAATCCCGTCCGCAGGAACCCTATCTCCTTCGGAAATGATGAGAATATCACCCGGAACAACCTCCCGTCCTGCAATCCGTCTCTGTTCACCGTCTCTGATGACAAGAGCCCGTGGACTGGAGAGATTTCGGAGTGCATCAAGAGCCCGTTCAGTCTTTCGCTCCTGGTATACCGTAATTCCGATAATAACCAGCACAAAGCTCATCAGCATGACGGCTTCAGTGATATCGCCGAGGAAAAAGTAGATAAGACCACTCGCTACCAGAAGGAGGAACATCGGCTCTTTGAAAACCTCAAGAAGAATGTCAATAATGCCGTCTTTTTTGTGTTCCGGAAGTTCGTTATATCCAAATGTCCTTATCCGGTCTGATACCTGGGTACTGGATAGTCCTTGTATGGTCTCAATATCCGGAAGTGTCATAGTGATACCGCATTATTAGACATATATTCAAAATCAGACGTATTGTGTTTGCACTCTAAGTTTTTCATTAAGAAGGGATAAGGGATTGTGTGTAACAGTCCATTTCCGGGTCTTTTTCACCCCCTGAACCAACCGGTTCAAAGGGTGAACCTGAATGATTGTGCTTTTTTATATGCTCAATCATTCATTGTTCCTATACTCCTCAGATACGGCTTTCCCGGGTTTCTCATTGTCAAGAATCCGGATGCTCAGGTAAGTCGTGTAGGGATAAGCGGAGTCGGAATTATGAATAGAAAGACAGTCATCAGATTAACCAGTTTTCTCCTCCTTATTGCAACCATCATCTGTGTGGTTACCGGTATTATGAAATGGCCCGGTCTGATATCTGCTCTGGGTCTGACATATCGCCAGGTTCCTGTGTTACTCATTACCGAGATCCATGACTGGTCAGGATTACTTATGACCGTTCTGGTAATGGTTCATGTATACCAGTTTCGAGGATTTATCCGGAGAATGGCCCGTAATCTGATTTCATCAGGAGTTAAACAATGATTACGAAATACTTTTTGACATTTTTCCAGGTTTTGTGCCTTTTTGGTATGATTAGCGAATTTGTTCTGGCTGCACCCTCTTCCGGAAGAGATGGATGCCAGGATCCCTTACTTGCAACACAAAGCGAAGAGAAGAAGGTAATCACGGATAGTTTAGGAAATTTGACTCTGATCGATGAAGATACACAGGAAGAAGCAGATGCCCTTGCAGGTACCTGTCTGAAAGGATTTCATTGCAGTTGTCCGGACTGTCCGCTCTGGAGCGATTTAGATGAGGATAATTTCTGTGATCATGGGGAGGAACCTGACGATATGACCGAAGAGTGATAATGGAAAACTCATAAATCTCTTTTTCCCCAATTTCAAATCGTTCATTATTTTCAGTGTTCACCTGGTTCACATGTCTTCCTTCATCGCATCGGTGTAGTCCCTGAAAAAAGAATTTTAAGAGAGTTGGCTGGTAAATGCACTCAGGTGATTCTCTGATCCGTTCCGGAGATTGGTATATACCTGGATTATATCCGGCCGGGTGGTATTTGCGATAGCCTTGTCAAGATCTGCAATATCTGTCTCTTCAATTGCTACCCCTGCTTTGAGTGCGTCAGTCAGCGATTGTGCTCCCTGCTCTGCCAGGGCATCTGCCAGTGCCTGAATCTCCGGATTCTTTCTTTTTAGATAGAAAGTGTTCATACGCCCCCAACTGCCAGGGCATCTGCCAGTGCCTGAATCTCCGGATTATTATATCCATATGATAAGTTTCCTATCATATCAGAAGGAACCTGATATCTGTCAAGGAGGAATTGAACTTCACTGGCATGGCTTGTTTCGGCGTCTGCGATATTCCTAAAGATAGGAATTGAATACTTCTCATACCAGACCATGTAGAGGTCATGGGCCATTTGTTCTTCCTGCCGCATAAAGAGGAGATCTGATCTTTCGATATCTGAAAGATTATAGTCTTGTGGTTCCGGAAGGATACTATTCTGATTTCCCTGGAATTGAATTCTATACCCCTGTCCGACACCAGATGCAGGGATGATGATCAGAAGAGTTACAAGGATGAGAATAAGGAAGATGTAATTTTTTTTCATAATTCTCTCAACGCCGTTAAGGAGGATAAATACACATGGATGATTTGAGTATACATAAAAATACCGCAGGGTCAATTATCGTCCAAATCATTCTGGTTATCCCGTTGAATTAAATTTATTTAGATATTCGATGATTGAGAACTCTCTTTTCATGTCCTGCTCATTCCAGTAAAGAACGGAATTCTCGTTCTTTGAAGTATCCTGGATTTTCTGTATGAGCACATATACTCTGTACAGAAGTATAAATCAACAACTAAAATTGCTCGGGTAAAAACCGCAGTAGTCCCATATATGAGAAAATTCATGTATATTGTCCATCGTGATTATCCTATGTGATATTCGTTTTTTGTAGAATGATATTGTGTATAAACGATTCATTTTTGTTATATTATCAAGTCTTTTTAAATTAAATTCAAACAAGTATCTTTAATAATATTGGCATATAATCTTCAATAAAATGAAGTTTTTAAAAACTGCTGACGATTATCGTGAAATTGGATATAGTAATGTAAACCAGAGAGAATATGCAAAAGCCCATGATTCGTTTCTGAAAGCATCGGAAAAATATAATAAAATAGGCAATTTTCAAGATGAATACCTGTGCAAGTCACTTTCTCTTCTGATGACTATTCAGTCAGACCTTAAAAACCCTGACCGGTATATCAGATCAAAAGCATCCCTTGAGAGAGTTACGATTCCGGAAATTAAGTTTGGGCTTAAAAAGATCCAGGTCTCTGAGTTGATTGATGAATGTTCCTTAACCGGAGAAGAACTGACATTGTTTGAAAAACTTTCAAAAGGCCAATACGAGGACGTTTTTTCAATAATTGAAGAAATCCGGACTGTTGCACATGGATTCCAGAACACAATTGGTGATCGAGCCTTAAATATTCCTGAACTTTTTGAAAACAGATACGTAAACGGGGTTGAACGTTCGTACTTTCTCTATGCCATAAGTGAAGAATTGCTTGCTGAACATATCGTTTGGACCGACCCGAAAAAATCTGTCGAACATTACCAGATGGCCTCACACTGGAGAAGTCTTCTCGGGCAAAAAGAAGATGAACAGACAAATAACCAGAAGATCCATGAGATCTCACAAGGCGTCATATGCTGGTTTTGTGGACGTGAGATCTATGGGAAAAATATTCATTATTTACCCATGAAAACGCAGATATCAGAGTATCAGTTGAAAAATGAAAAAAAAGAATTGTTACAATCAGTGCATCCTGATAAGCAGGCGGTTTTTGCATGCAGGGTATGTTATTACGCGATTACAAACCGAATAGATGAAATCGCAGTAGAATATCATAACAAAGCTTTAACGGAAATTCATCGGGTTGAGTCTGAATTACATGCACGAATTTCTCATCTTCAAAGTATCATGAGGAAATGAAAGGAGTTACATAATGATAAATGCGATAAAAACTGAAAAAACCCTTTCTCTCCGTTGTAATCATTGTGGAGCACCTCTAGAGATTCAAAACAGAGAATTGGAATTAATCCGCTGCTCTAGTTGTGGCACGACGCAAAAACTGGTAGACGCACATGCGTTTCTTGAACAGATAATGGGCCAGGTATATGCATGGGTAAAAACTTCGCTTCCTACCGGATTTGAACTATCAGGAACAGAAAAGGTAGATCCGGTAGCACGACATACCATCTTCACGACTCATGTCAAACCTTCAATAGAATCAGAATATTCTCACCTTTTTTTTAACGCTCAAAGAATTATGGCCCAACCATTAATGAGTCTCCCATTTAAAACAAGTTCTGATATTCTATCCCAGGATGATCCGGTTAAAGTCTTTGAGTTCAATGCGAAGATCAATTCAATAAAACCCTTGATTTTTGATAAAGAGGATAGTGTATGCATAAAAGATATGGATTCTCTTTCTCTCTGTTTTGCTTATATTCTTAATAATATCCGGCTATTTACCAAAGATGCTCCTGAAAAGTATGAACTTATGGCATCTAATTATTTTACCGCTTCAGAATCAATGAAGAATAGTGAAAAATTTAAATCATTACATCTTCGTTTTTCCGGATTGAGTAAAATATCCCTTTCAGTTCATTTTCTTATGAACAGAAATTGTTTTGAAGCGAAAAGAATCATCGAGGAGGGCATTGTTTTACTGGAAGAGGGGAATAAAACACTTGGAACCGAAAGAAACCTGGCATTGATGGGTCAGGCAATTCTAAAGGAATTAACCGTAGCGAAGGTAATTAAAAAGATGATTCTGGCATCTGATGAGGATCCATCCGGAGATCCGCTAAATACCCTCGCCATAATAGAAAAATTGATGAAGGAATTACAAACTCATGAAAAATATGATTCCGGATACTGGAAAGGAACATTCAAGGACACAGAAAGATATCACCAGATTTTTTCAATGTTTGAGAAGATTCGGAGATCACAGAACGGACGGGGAAAGATCAGGTTTCATCCGGGAACAGGCTCATATCTGATTCCTTTCTGGGTTATAGACCTGCCATATAGTTTTAAAACAGGTTTTTTTCTGAATAAAAAGGGGTGTGAAACGAGGGATACGATTTTTGTATCCTCCACCTTTCCAACCGACCCGGATTCATTAAACAGCAGGCCTTTTTGTGTGCTTACGGATGTTTTTTCCAAGGACACAAATATCGGATCTTTAGGTGGTATTTTATCCGGTCTTTTCGCAACTGAAAAATCTATTAGTTGTGGAAATAACATTTTGCAGGAGATTGCCCGGTCTACTTCCCTGAAAATTGTGGGTAATAAAAAGGTAATACCACCTCTGACATCAAAAAAACAGGTTGAAAAGATGGTTCATTTCTATATTCATAGTATGCTCGAAAAAAATCCAGATATAAGCAGGAAATTTGGCCTGAGTGCACCGAAAATTACCGGACTTATTTTCATTCCCGGAGAACTTCAGGGTAATGAATTTCGATTAAATCTCGACATCGGAGACCTCAAACCACGTTCAATTGGTGATGTCTCAAAATTACAATACCTTGCGATGTGATAGAATTACCATCAGTATAGGAGTATGATTTTAATGGAGGAAAAAATGGATACTGCTCAAGAAATTATCACAAAAATGAATGATGATAGATCGCTTATCGAATACATTTCCAGGTACGTTCCATTATACCGGGGATACAAAGAGAAAGATGTCAGAAGAGAGATTGATGCTCAGATAAGAGACAAATTATTCCGGAAATTACATAAGATTATTGATGATTTAACCTGGTGTAAGAGAGAACTTATCAATTCTGACCAATTCAACCTGGGTAAATCCGTGGAACAGACGATTATTCAGACAGATATTCTTGCGAATAAAATTTCACATGCAAAACAGGGATATTCTGCAATATGGCAGGCAATTAAGATAGATACAGAAGATCTGTCAAAACTTATCACCTATGATGCTTCTCTTTTTGAGCAGTCAAAAAAAATATCAGATATTTCTCTAACAATGAAAACCGAGATAAAACAGAGAAACGTGGAGAATTTTTCTCAATGTATGGAAACGTATGAAACATGCCTTATCCAGTTTAGTAACCTGTTTGATTGCAGGGATGAGATAATCCGTGGGATTAGTCCGGATGGAGGTATTTGATGAATCAGAATACGAATGTTATTGAATGGAAAGACCCGGGGACTGAAGAACTGCTCTTTAGTTTTCCTGATGAGAATATCCGGTGGGGTTCTTCACTTGTCGTAAAAGAATGGGAATACGCCATTTTCATACGGGATGGAAAATTATTTGATGTTTTCAAATCCGGCAGATATATACTGAGCACACAAAATGTGCCTCTTCTTACCCGGACCTATAATTTCTTACTTGGATACAAGGAGACACCGTTTAAAGTTAATGTAATCTTCGTTTCCCGGAAAATTTTTAACGGTAGATGGGGTGTCCGTTCGATGGTAAAAGCAGCTGAAGGATTTAAAGCCCCTATTCCATTGATGTCACATGGTAATTTCCAGTTTAGAATTGATGACCCAGTCTTGTTTTTAACCCAGGTGGTAGGGGGGGATAGTTCTCTGAATACGGCACTGATGAATGAATATTTGAAAGGATTTTTAAATGAAAAACTGATTCAGGAATTTGCGAAATATACGTATATGGATGTCTTTTCCCAGATGGAAAAGACTTCAACAAGGGTAATGGTCAATATTTCTGATTTAATGAAGCAGAGAGGAGTGGAACTCATTTCCTTGAATATTGAGAATGTTGATACTGAAGAACAGTATAAAGAAGATCTCTATAAGTTTGAACGATTCAGATCTCAGGGAGGTTTTGAATATCGAAAGTTCGAGACAATGGATAAAATGGCAGAATCTATTGGTACGTCCGGTGGTGCCGGAATTGGGGCTGGTATGGTGCTTTTTCCTCAGATGTACCAGAATCTTATGTCAAATCAGGGCACCGTTTTGTGTCCTAGCTGTAATTTCTCGATTCAGCCGGGTACCAGGTTTTGTCCTCAGTGTGGAAATGAGATTATGCCAAAAGAGTCCGGACCCAGACCTTCCACTCATCCACCGGTACATAATTCAATGTGTATCTGTCCGTTCTGTGGAACAGAACTTCGATTTGCAAAAACTCCAAAATTCTGTCCGTATTGTAAGGAGAATATCGAACCTGTTTAGAATATTCTCAAACGATTTTATCATCAAATTTTCCTATTAATTACTATTCTTACCATTTGAACGAATGAATGCTGATATTTCTGAAGATCTTATCTCCATGGAAATGAATCCGACGACTCATATATCGTACTATTCACATATTGAAGTCCGGAAATCTCTTCTAGTCCGGAAATGTCATACACCCGTGGCCCGTATTGGTATCTGGAAATATTATACCACCAGTCCGGGTACCCGGCAAGACTATCTGCCTTTTCCACCGGATCCCAGATCATTCCATTAGAATACCTGATGATAAGTGAATCTGACAGATTCCACCAGTCTCTCATTACCTGTTCTGCATTTTCCCGTGTATAATCGGTCAGATATGTTCGGGCCGCATCCTTCCCTGAAGAATTCATAATCTCCCGACCCTTTTTCGAGACGTTTAAAACATCCTCAATCTCCCTGGTTTCTATCTCTTTTTGCTTTTCCCGGATAATAGGAATCATCGAATCATACCTGAGCCTGGCCCAGTTGGTGACGGTGGAAAATGGCCAGTATCCATATGTCTGGTCGTATACGGAGCGGTTCCCCTGGTAAAAGACCTCGGAAAGTTCGCTTATTGTTGGGAATACCGGGATATAGCAGGTTTCATAAGGCTGGGCAAACCCGAACCAGCAGATACCGGGAACCGGAGCGGTCTGGTTCTTTCCGGATTCACAGATATAACTATATCCACAGGTTATTGCTGATACCGGGTATGGCCAGGCACCCGGAACAATCCTCTCAGCGATTGTGCCCTCCTGTTCATCAACCGGCCCCCGTTCACGATACGGATCTCCAAAGGGTCCTGCAGCAATTCCTGATGTCAGATCCCAATCTGTTCCTTCGTAATGATCACGAAACAGGCTGAATATCTCTGTTTTATTTAATTGATGGTCCGGGATAATGGAAAACGGATAGGATTTTTCCTTCCAGTCCGAGAATACTGCCGAAGTTTTGGCAGAAGGAGCGATTCGGTTATAGATACTCCATATCCTCCCGAATGTATGATAGGGGTGGGTGAATTCTCCGGCAGAATAGGTATTGGCAAAATTGAATCGTCCGTTTTCTTCAACAGTCCATCCGTTTTGTTCTGCAATTTCTTTCGCATTTTCTGAAATCATCTGGTCTGGATTGGTTGGATCTATCGGTCCTATCCGGAAGATGTTTCCCCCGGCAAAGACTTCTCCGTCTTTTACCTTTTGTGCAGCCCAGATACCGCCGGTCCAATCCGGAGCTCCGCACATCTCCATTATCCATGCTTCAGTGCCATTAGCAAAGACAAGGGTTTCCCCATACCCGTAATATCCATAAGAATCGATAAGTTCAGCAACTGTGGATATTGCTTCACGTGGTGTTTTACACCGTTCAAGGGCAATATTAGAGAGTTCAGAGCTATAGAAGATCCTACCTTTGGGATCATATTCCGGATTGGTTTTTGCATAGTCTGTTGCTTCAGAACACATGAGTCCCTCTTCATTCATTATCGCATATGCAGAAGCAAGATAGCCATGAGTATGCGATATCTCCGGGATAAATCCCGTTGGCGGGAGTATTCCCCTGGTCCATTCTCCGGCAATATCTCCCCCTGATTTTGTATCATAGGAGACGGTTCTCATCGCACCTTTCGGATAGTCCTTTGCGGGAATATAGACCAATTTAGAGAATTCTTCATCCGGGCTTGGACCAACTAGTCCCGGACCATATCCGTCATTGGTGTGACCTACATACATTTTTCCATCTTCACTTGCTCCGGGAGTGACAACAAATATCGTGCATCCGGATGAGATTTGAATAAATCCGGCGATAAGAAGGAGAAGGAGTATAATTTTATCCGGGATCATCATCTGTAATGTACTTTCCAAATACTTATCTATTCAATATTCTTCTTTTTTAGAATCTGATGCAGTCAGGTCCGTTTCGAAAGTCTTGTAAAAACGGAATCCTAAACGAAAGAACTATTAATATGTAAACCTTTGATTCACATAATGAATCGATTTTTCTCTTTAGGGTTAATTTGCTTCCTCATGGCTCTATTGACGACAGGAGTCAGTATTGCAGATGAAACACCTTCATATGTAGCTTACATACAGGGTGGCGAAGCCTCTATCACAGACGAAACAGACGAGATAATAGAGCTAACTGTGAGGGATATTGTCCCGAATTTATATGTATCAGAAAAGGATTATGGTATTCTGGTTCCGATCGATATCATGAAGACATTGACATATCCCCTTAATGCCGTATTGTTATTTTCCGGTACAGAAGATGAAAATACATCATTGGTTGAAATCTTAAATCTGTCACTAATCGGCGAAAACAAAGATATCACGATCAAGGCAAAACCACTTGAGTTTTATGAAGGAGAGCGATTGAAATCATTTCAAAGTGACAATACAGGTTTGAATACTATTAATCTGACAACTACGTCATTTACGGGTATATACATAGAATTAAAAGGGAACTCTATAGAAAACGGGAGCGATCCAGAATGTGTCCGCCGTTGTCATGAACGATACCCGGAAGGCAATGGCTGTTGGAAACAATGTATTTATCGGTAAATTTTGTGAAAAAACATTCAAATTCATCGATGTATATCCTATAAATTTATACCAATTCTGGATTTCTTCAATTTCAAAAATTTTTCGGATTTCCCCTTCAGATCATGTCTTTTCAGGTCAGTGACGTCATCAACAGGATAAATTTGTCGTCTTTGAAAAACCAGCGGTCCAGGACTGGAGGGACGGTATGGTACGAATCAAACGTTTTTGGTCCGGTAATACCATAGTACCTGGATTCATCTAGTCCTTTTTGTATTGAATCGGCAGAAATAGTTCCATTTTCTGAACCAAGCCGGATCGCATATGCGAGAACCATCATGGAATCATATCCATATCCGGCAATGGTTCGTTCAGGGTCCTGACCAAATCTGTCCTTAAATGATTTCACAAACCTGTCAGTCCGTTCTCCAGGAACCAGATAGGAATGAGATGGGATCATAAAGAGTGAAAACATCGATAAAAATTCTGATTCCTCATTTTCAAGTAAATTGATATACCCTGTTTCTGTCAATATCACCTGACCACGGTAACCTGCATCGGAAAGATTTCTGATGATAGGAATCTGTCTGGAATCATATACACTGATTACAATGGAGTCTGGTGCATCGTTAAGTATTGTATTGAAAATGCCAGAAAAATCTGTATCTTCGTTGGTTATGGGGAATGATCCTGAAATTGGGATCGAATGTGTCTTAAGACCTGATTCAAGGCCGCTCAGAACAGATCTTCCATATTCATCATCAATATAGATTATAGCAACCCGTTCCGCTGTATATGACAGCCAGTCAGACACAAATTGAGTAACAGTGAAGAATGGTGCATTTATCTGGTAAAACCGTGGTGAAATTCCATACAGTGGTTCACCATTTGCTCGGGGAGAGATGAGAATTATATCCTCTGAATTTTTGGTCTCTTCTGCCATCGGAAGGGTGATACTGGTAGAATATGAACCGATAACAGCAGGAATCCCATCGTTTTTCATCTCATTAAATAGACTTAAAGCCTTCGATGGAGACCCTTCATCATCAGCGATACGAAGAGAAATCTGATGACCAGCTGCTCCTCCGTTATTATTTATCTCATCGGTTGCAATTTCAATACCCTGAAGGAGAGCGATTCCTGAAGCATTCATCTCTCCACTCAAAGGAAGAATGATTCCACAGGTAAATGTTTGGTTTTCAACTGCTGAAGCAGGAGTCTGGAGAATGCAGATGAAAAACAAGCTAATTATGAACAGAACAAAAGGGATGTTCGGTTGTTGTAGATTCCCCAAATGTGCCTTTGGTTTTTTACAATTATTTGGATAATCACGTAAATGAGCATAAATCAATAAATGATTGTGATTTTCAGGATGCTGCATTGTTATCTCCTCCAAAAAACAGATGGACCGGAACGTCCAATGATTCATTCCCTCTGGTTATTGATGGATGAGAAGAACGAACATTGTAATAAAGTTGCTGATAGAGATGGCGGAGGGTAAACGGTCGATCAGAACTCCGAAGAAGCGAGATTAATTCATTCGTGAATTCGTCTGAAAGCCAGGCTGATAGCTCAGAATCATATGTTGTGGATTTTGAGGTTTCATCTTCAGCAGAAGCAGCCAGAACCAGAACTCTGGGAGTTTTCACGTCCGATGCGAGAACGCCACTGAAACAGGATTCTAGAACTACAAACATTCGTCCGAATCTCTTATTTTTCGCCATATTATCTAATACCGTTGAAATCTCTTTAGCAGAAATCTGTTCATCTCCATCACCGAGTACCAGGTTTCCTCCTGGAGCTCCATGTGATGAAAGATAAATCAGAACGGTTGAATTTTCATTTGAACGTAAAATTGGTTCATCATTTTCTATCCCGGTCCCTGAGAGAATATCTATGAGCATCTGTTTATTGACGTTCTCTCCAATGTAATCTGGATTCGCCTGTTTACGGACCTCTTCTTCACCTGGAGTATGATAAACTTCACCGGGTTTTTTATTCAGGCGGTCCTGAGGAATATCATCAAACACAAGCAAGATGATATGATCATCCGGAACTCCCTTCTCTCTTAGATAGGTATACATGGTCAGGGCATCAGCCTGATGCCGGTAATTTACCCAATCCCGTGTTAATGCACCGATGACTGCCCAGTAATCACCAGTCGGGAGATCCTTATCAGTTGGTTGGGTAGTATCAGAAAGGGTATCTGACAGATCCATACCTGAACCTGATTTCTCACGAAATTGGTATGGTATCGGATCGGCAATCACCTTTCCTTCCTCGATACGGTAGGTTTCATACCAGGGTACTTGTCTGTCTACTCCTTCTTTCCGATACGAAAGCGGGCCGGTAACCCCGGTCATAACGGGAATTTCTCCCCCCTGAATTTTATTGAATGCTGATTGAAAACCCGTTTCACTTCGATCACATGTATCTCCCGTTTCATTGGTTAGAATAGATTTTGCTGCATTCCCTGGTGATTTATCTGGGTAGGCTGTAAATCGTGCCATAACTGCTGCTGCAACAAGGACTGCATCATAAACTTCAGGAACAAAATCAGACCGGCTGGTATTAGATATTGTATGATATTCCTGAGAAAAATCTGTGGCCCAGGGTTTTGACATCAGCATAAGAGTATCATCAGGGAGCTGTGTTGATATCATGCTAACAGAACCTGTTTTCCAAAGACCTGTAGCCAGGAGAAATCCAAGTGTTCCGGGATCTAATCGTTCCCAGATCTGCCCCTGTTCATCAACATCAGGATAGATGAAATATAGGTGAGTTGATGCATTCATGGCATTGAGCGTGAGAAAAACTGTTCCAATCTCAACTACAGAGCCTGAGTGGACAAAAATCAGATAATCCGGATTTTGTGAAATGAGATGTTCTATCGCATCAGGGATTTCCTCAAGATCAGAATAATCTTCAACTCCGGTGATAGATATTCCGTTTTCTATCGCCCAATATGGTATCCAGTCATAAAATGTCTTCCCATATGAACTATTGATAGTGAGGACGGCTACTTTTTCCCCATTATGTGCTTTAATATGTTGCATGACCGCAGATGTAATGTCACCATCATTAGCTATCGTTCTCCATACATAGCCTGTTCCAGCATAAGCACGATATATCTCATCTGATGATGCAGTAGGAGATATCAAAACTTTCTGGTTTTTGACAAATAGATCTGAGATCAAAAAGAGTTCTTCTGATGTGTGTGGTCCAATAACAATCCTAATTCTGGGATCTTTTACTAAATATTTCGCATAGGTTATGAGATCCCCGGTATGGGTATCCCTCAGGATAAATTCAAGTGGTCTTCCACCAATCCCTCCACCAGCGTTGATTTGTTCCTTGGCAAGTTGTAATGCATCATGAAGGTTTTGTCCATCCGAACCACTTAAGGGAAGTAAAACTCCCACATAAACAGGATCCTCTGCTCCTGATGTTACTCCCGGCATGAAAATCAGGAAGAAGAGAACAATAATTAATATATTAAAAAGTGTTTTATCTGGTTTCCTGGGCATGAGGATCCCTTCTCATTCGGATATTATTGGCTGTCATAAAGTATTATATGATAGTTGATTTGATCGTATCGTGAGCATAGGTATTTTCAGTTTTTCACTTTCACCCTGTTTGAATAAATCTTTTAAATGACTCCTCCCCGTTCATATCATGAACAAGGAAATAAAAGAATTCCGTAAATATCTTGGATGTTGTGGGTGCTGGGGACGAGATTATAATATTATGGGTGAATTTGTCTGTCTTTTCGATATGTTTGATGAAAACAGACCTGATTGTGTTTCCCCTTATAAAAGACGATATCAGTTGTCAGGAAAAACAGATCGTGATGTACTGATGGAATGGGCATGTGAATATCGATTAAATGTACATGATATAAATCGTATTAGATCAGGTCAATATTACCCGGAAGATTTGTCCCTTATACAGATAATAAAAATCGAAAAAGTAATCCAATCTGTTTTGCCAGATGATCCATATTCTGAATAATCGTTTTAATATTTCGTCTTTATTGGAAAATCTCAGTCTTTTTTCTAAAAAGATATATGATGCTCTTCTTCCGGGCGGTATGTTTGTCAATGCATCAGGCATCTGGTGAAACTGTGTATTTCACCAACCGATTTACATCATATTAGACAGAATTTATCCTGTCCGGACCGTTTCATGAAAAAGAACATCTGGAAATTTTACAACGGAGAAATGAACTTGACAAGAATGAAAAAATGTCTAATCAATAAAAGTGGCTATGGGACTTAAGGATTTTCTGATGCTGATCTGGTATATAAGAACCGTTTGTTTATAGTAACAGTTGCACGGAAATAGAGACGTTATTATTTGTGTTTTTGTCCTTAAATGATTTCAATTGAATTGAAACTAAATTTTTTAAGTAATCATGGTTAAATTGCATACGTTTTTTTATTTTTTTTGACAATTTTTCTGGTAAACAATTGGTATCATATGATTCGATAATTTAATATGCTCATCTTTCCATCTTTAAATTTGGAGTGTATCTATGAAAAAATTGAGTATTCTGATTATGCTGATGTGCATGATTATGTTCTCATCAGTGGCTTTTGCTGCTGAGGAGACGAATGAATCCGCTTTGGTAGATGAAACAGAAGCAGTAACAACCCAGGTTGAAGAAGTCCTCAATCAAACTGAACCTCTGTTAACCGGTGAGGCATCTGGTGCATTTGGTGATATTCACAAAAAAGTACTCATGCTCACTGAGGAAGCGTTTGATTATCTTCTTACTGGAGATGAGCAGATGAAGCAGGAATTCCTCGAAGAGTATGCGTCACTTGTAGAAGATTATGCGGCATTTGAAAAGGTTATTGATCTGAATTCTGAAAAAGCGTCTGATCTGAAGGTCGCTTATGACGAGATGGTAGCTGCAACTGATGCTATGGGTGTTGCTGCAGAGAAGATGTTTGCCTCATATGAAGCAAACAATACTGTCGTTCTTGAGGATGTAGTCGCATTTGAAAAAGAAGTTGATATTGCCACTGAGAAGGCGGAGGTCATTTGGGATCTTGATGATGATATCGATGAGGTCATGACTATTCAAACTGCATACAGCTGGCTTTCTTCAATACTTCTTGAGGCTATTGAAGAGTCTTATGCATATCCGGTTTTAGGCGATGTAAAAGAGAAAGAAGATGCAATGGCTAAATTTGCAGAATTTGATGATATCCTTGCTATAGCCGAAACAGACAATCCAGATGTATCATTTGAAGATATTAAGACGGTAAAAGCAGATCTGTTACAAAAAGCAGAAACATTCTTTGCAGCATATGAGGCCAATGGTTCAGTAAGTGCTGAAGATCTTGAACCTTTTGAAGCTGCAGTCGAATCATTTGGTGATCTCTTTGTAAAATCTCCTAAAATGGTTGTTCCTTCTGATGCAGCAACAGTGAACCTTACCGAAGAATCTGATTCAGCAGTAAACACTACTGTTTGAATTATTTTTTTTTCTATTTCTCTTATGTAAAAAAATTAACCAATCCGCTGTTCTTTTTTTATCTCAGGTTGATAGGAGTGAGCATTGACAACACTCCACTTAGACAAACTCAGAATGGTTTGAAAAAGCAATGAATAAACTTTCAATTTTATCCACAATCCCAGACACGATATATTGAATTATTATTGGATTAAAAAAGATAATTAATAATATAACTATTCCTTGAATATTAATTAGTCTAACTCATAAGTATTATAATTTTTACGACTAAGTATGGTTATATGATTTTTAAATAAACTATTTCCTGACCAATCTAATCTTCGATTTCTCAGCCATGTTTGTAATAATGTAAAGATTTAGGCCTTGCTCATGATTAAAAAAACGTATTGTTGTATAAAGGTACTAATTGAATAAAGTCTTAACCTGTATCAATGCAGTGTGAGAAAAAAGCGTGGATGTACAGAAAATTTCCATAGGACTCTTTGTTGCCATTCTTTCCATCTTTCTCATACTGGTAAGTATATTCTTTTCTTCTGTCATACTAACCAGTTATGCTGATCTGGAGAAACAATATCTTGAAAAAGACCTTCTTCAAACGATCAACAAATTAAATGATGAACTGCTTAATATGGCATCTACAGCATCAGACTGGGGGCCATGGGATGATACTGTTCATTATGTACAAGGAAATGATCCACAATATAAAACCTCAAACCTTCAGCCGGTAACATTTGAAAATCTTAATTTAAATCTTATAGTTTTTACTAATAAAACTGGAGACATCGTTTATGCTGGTGCATATGATCTTCAGAGTGATGAGATGGTCTCTCCCCCGCTTTTATTCTCAAACCGAATAGATAATACGAACCCCCTCATGAATATGTCAGATATTTATACGGTCACGAAGGGGATTATCATGCTTCCAGAAGGCCCTCTTCTTGTAGTGTCACAACCGATTGTATATTCTGATTATTCGGGAACTGCCCAGGGAGTTGTCATAATGGGCAGATATCTTAATGTAGAGGAGATATCCCGATTAAGAAATCTGACAAGGCCAAGCCTTACATTTAAACAGATAGATGATCCCTCCCTCTCAAAAGAATTGGTTTCTACTATTAGAAAGCATCGGAATCAGTCAATAGGGTTTATTCAGGTGCAGAATGAAGATCTGATATCCGGATATTCTCTTTTGTATGATATATATGGGAAAGAAATATTAGTTCTTCAGATAACAGAACCTCGAAATATCTATCATCAGGGTTTGAATACCACTATTCAAGTTCTTATCATAATTTTTGTGGGTAGTCTGTTTCTAGCCCTCAGTTACCTTATTCTTCAAAATCAGATTGTTTTAAAAAGAATGCGTTCTATTGCATTTCAGGTTTCTGAAATAGGGCAATCGGGAATTACGACTGATCCTGTCTTCATCTCTGGCAATGATGAACTCTCACAATTAGCAGAGGAAATCAACGGAATGCTTGATACGATTCAAAAGACTCAGAGTAAATTATTGAATAGTGAAAAACAATTCCGTGATCTTGTTGAAAACCTTCCTGACTATATTATTGTATATGGGCTCAATAAGGAAATATTATACATTAATCCGGCAACAACATATGTTTTGGGACAAAACGCAGAATCTATGGTCGGAAAGCCAGTTTTTCAACTTATAGCTGAAGAATCAAGAGATATTATCTACCACCCGTTCTCCAATGAGAATAATTCTGGTGTATTTCCTGTATATGAGATTGAAATTCTCACACAGGAAGGAATCCGAAAAACGGTGATCATGAAAGGGAGAAAGATTCAGTTCAATAACCAGTCAGCAACTCTCCTCCTCCTTATTGATATCACTGAGCGGAAAGAATATGAAAAAGAACGGGAACATCATGCTCAGGAGCTCAAACATTATTCATCAAATCTTCACCGGATAAGCCGTCAGCTCAGTCTTCTTACAAGCATTACTCGACATGACATATTAAATAAAATTTCGATTATCTACGGGTATCTAGACCTCATTGAGATTGATAATACCGATCCTCTTCTGTCAGAATATCTGAGTAAAATGAAATCTACGACAAAAGAAATTCAAAACCAGATTGAATTCACCCGGGTGTATGAAGACTTAGGGACTCAGGAACCTCAATGGATTGAACTAGATTCTGTCATACCATATGCATCATTCCCTCCGTCAATTTCATGTACGGTGCATATTCAGGATGTTCTCATCTATGCAGATCCAATGTTTGGAAAAGTCTTTCATAATCTCCTTGATAATTCCATCAGACATGGAGAACATGTAACAGAAATAAAAATATCCACTTATGAGACTGAGTTAGGACTTGTTATCGTTTGGGAGGACAATGGAGTGGGTATCTCTCTGGATGTAAAATCACGAATATTTGATAGAGGATTTGGAAAACATACCGGTCTTGGGATGTTTCTTGTAAAAGAAATTCTAAATCTTACCAGAATAACAATCAGGGAGACTGGTGAACCTGGAAGCGGAGCAAGGTTTGAAATGTTTGTTCCAAGTGGTGTGTACCTGTTTCATTCACTGACGTAATATCAACTGGTTTTTGATATGTGAAAATAATACAAAATAGTGAACAATATGTAATTATAATGCGAGGAGCCGGATTTGAACCGGCGAACCCCTACGGGATTAGGCCCTGAACCTAACGCCTTTGACCTGGCTCGGCGATCCTCGCTCAATGAAACCAATATTACTATACTACACGATCATTGGTAATCAGGGACAATCGTGCTTATACAGATTAGTGTTCTTCAATAATAAGGATTCGGAATTGATTGTGAAAAAAATTATGACTCCTGGTATCTCCGGAGTTCACGTTCACGCAATTCTCCACGCTTAATCTTTCCTGAAAGCGTTTTGGGGAGTTCTTCTACGAATTCTATAATCCGGGGATACTTATAGGGAGCGGTAACTTTCTTTACATGTTTTTGAATATCGCGGACAAGTTGATCAGAGGGTTCATATCCGGATTTCAAAACTACAAATGCCTTGATTATCATTCCTCTGATGGGATCTGGAGATCCTACCACCGCGGATTCCTGAACTGACGGATGTTCCTGGAGAGCGCTTTCGACTTCAAACGGTCCGATACGATACCCGGAACTCTTAATTACATCATCATCTCTTCCAACAAACCAGAAATAGCCGTCCTCGTCCATGTAAGCCTTATCACCGGTGTAGTAAAATCCATTTTTAAAAACCTCTGCATTGGCTTCCGGATTATCCAGGTATTCGACAAAAAGACCGACAGGCCGGGGGTTTAGGTTGATACCAATTCGGCCTTCAGTTCCTTGAGGGACCGGTTTTCCATCCTCATCATGAAGCTCAATATTCCATCCTGGTGATGGTTTGCCCATTGAACCTGGTTTGTGTTTCATACAGGGGAAGGTTGCTACACAACAACAGGTTTCACTCTGTCCATACCCTTCGTAGATTGGTAGATCTGTCTCTTCCTGCCATATTCTGATTACCTCCGGATTTAATGGCTCACCGGCAGATATGCAATGGCGTAAGGATCTGAGGTCATATTTTGCCAGATCTGCAATAATGAGCATCCGGTAAATGGTGGGTGGGCAGCAGAATGTGGATATTTCGTATTTTTCAATAAGTGGCAGGAGTTCGGTAGCTTTAAACTTTCCTCGTGCATCGTAAACAAAAATACATGCTCCAATTATCCACTGACCAAAGATTTTTCCCCATCCACATTTTGCCCAACCTGTATCTGATGAGGTGAAATGCAGGTCATTACTGTTGAGATCCTGCCAGAGTCGGGCGGTGACGATATGACCAAGTGGATGAGAGTGATTGTGGATAACCATCTTTGGTTCTCCAGTTGTCCCGGAGGTAAAGTAAATCAACATCGGGTCGGTTGCATGAGTCTTTTGCGATACTGGCATACTAATAGCAGAACGCGAGACTGGGGCAGGGTAATAGAGTTCGTATTGATAGCTGATCCAGTTTGGCAATGATCCATCGATAAGCATCCGATGTTTTAAGGTTGGACAAAACCGGCAGATCTTCTCTACCTTATCTGCATTTTCTGTATCAGTAATAATAAATTCAAATTTTCCTGCATTAATCCGGTATTGCAGATCCTTTGGAGTAAGCATCGTTGGTGCAGGGCAGAAGACTGCGCCAAGTTTAATGAGGGCGATAACAAAAATCCACCATTCTGGAACCCGGTGGAGCATGAGCATGACCCGGTCTCCCTTTTTCACACCATATTTTATGAGAATGTTAGCGGCTTCAACAGAAAGGTTTCGTAGGTCACGAAAGGTATATTTTTTCTCTTGACCGTCCTGACTAACCCAAATCATAGCTAGTTTATTCCGGTCGGTCACGGCCCATTTATCAATGACATCAAAACCAAAATTATAGAATTCAGGCACATCTATCCTGAATGATTCTACAAATTCATCGTAGGATGTCATCTGATGCGGGATCTCATATTTCATTCGTATCCAAGGTTACGCTTTATGCATTAATATACCATTGAAAGGTGAGAAAGGCAATGATGACCCGGTGATCTAAAGATTTACTAAATCGTTTCAGGCATTTGGGAATAACCCCCAATTTGCGGGAATTCACCATTAGTATTATGGTATGGAACACCCCATGATATCTGGAATGGAAGATAAACGATACGATAGCCTGAAGATTGAAAATATAGTGGCGTCTGGGGCTATCGCAGAATCAATAGATCTCGAGATAATCTCAAAAAATATCGACGGCTGTGAATTGAATACCAAACGCTTCCCAGGAGCAGTATACAGGATTGAAAACCCAAAAATTGCCTCGCTCATATTCTCATCAGGAAAAGTGGTGTTGACTGGAATCAGAGATACTGATTCGCTTGATAAGGGTCTTCTTCTTATCATTGATAAGATGAAAAACGCAGGAATCAAATGTTTTGATGAACCCCGGGTAGCTGTCACGAATATAGTCTGTTCTTACGATATTGGTAACAAGATAAACCTTAATAAAGTTGTGATGACTTTAAACCTTGAAAATATTGAATATGAACCTGAACAGTTCCCTGGGCTTGTTTATAGGATAAGTGATCCGAAAATTGTCGCCCTTCTCTTCTCATCCGGAAAGATTATTCTTACCGGTGGAAAGAATATGGAAGATATTAAGAAAGGACTTAATTTTCTTGAGCAGAAGCTTGGGAATATTATGTAATTTTTATTGCCAGAATCTGTGGGTTTTAACAAAATTTCGTTCAGCTTTTAGAATTTCCCGCATGAGTGCATCTCCAGTGGTATAGGTTGCCAGGATACGGGATGCTGTCTCCGGTCCCACCCCTTTCGCAGATAGGATGAGTATCGCTTTTTTTCCGCTGGAAAGGACCATATTGGCATTTCTTAGAAGTTTCTGTTCAATTGCTTTCTCTTCAGCATTCTTTGTCTTTTTATTTGCTATTGAATAGAGTTCTGTCTCATAGGGTTTGAGTGATGCAATAAGTCGAGCTCCACAGTTCCCACAAATCGGTTGATCAGGGACCCTGGCAACAGTTGTCCTGCTTTTCCATTTTCTGCAATTCATGCAGACAAGTACTATCTCCTGTTGATCCAACCGGTGTTTTAATGCTGAAATGACCGCCTGATCTGCTGTAGGCGGAGGAATCTGGTCTCGTGATGAGGTAAAAAGAGCAGCAATGCCTATTATGCTTGGAGGGCCAGTAGCAATTTCAATCTTTCCTGATTGAATGGATTGTATAATCTCAGTTGCATGGTTTACGTCCATGTACCTGGTAAAAAGTTCCCGATAGGTCTCTTCCTGAATTTGTGGCTGGGCAAGAAGGTCAGCCAACCGGTGTAGACTTAATCGTTCATAATCAGCATCAGGATCGATTGCTCCGAATTTTTTTGAAATCTGAACTAGTTTCCATTTAAAGAGTGAGGTTCGTTTCATCGCTAGTTCAAGGATACCCCGTATATGTTCTGGTTGCAGACTGAGAAGAGTATCTTTTACATCTGCTACAGAAATTTCCCGGGGAACCCGTAATAATACCCGGTATGCATCCAATTCCAGGCCAATTGTCGTTCCAAATCTGGCAGAAAGGAGTATAGATAGAACACGTCCGATTGCTTCGTTTGTTTGATGTCCAACACAATTATTGATTACAACCCCATCTTCAGAATATTCCAGTGTCAGAAGATGATCGGTAGGTATTATGCCATGGTTTTTCAGGACCAGATCTAAAAATCCATTTGCAAATGTAATTGAAGCTTTATCATGCGTATACTCTTCAAACCCCCTTAAACGGCGAAGCTTTCCTACCTCCTGTGCTATCTCAAAGGGAACTGGTATCTGTTCACCTTCCCATGATGGAAGTTCTCCTTCAGTATTTCGAGCAGGTTCTACGGTAACTTTGCCTTCTTCCAGGTCAAGCACCCGCCAGAGTTGACCCCGGGCGATAAAAACTGCACCCGGATGAAGTGAAGTAATAATAAATGATTCATCAAGAGTTCCAACAGTCCGTCTGGTGACGATATCATAGACTGGGAATTTTCGTTCATCCGGGATCATCGAAAGGTTGCCGGAAAGATACCGTCGTGCCCTGCTGGTTGTGATAATCCGGTTCCCATCCCGTCTGATAAGATAATGTTCTGTCAGTTGACTGATTATTCCTTCCAGGGTTTCTCTCTCTTGTACTCCTACTGAGGATTTTGAAATGATGGAAAAAATCTCATCTATAGAAATTTCTCCATATTCCACAGCAATCGCTGCAATCTGATTTCCAATAACATCACCTGCCCGATAGGAAGGTATAATGTTTTCAACCGAACCCTGTCTTGCACGTGATGCTATAACCAGTGATTCACATAGGTCATCAAATCCACTAGTAATGATTGTTCCTTTGGAGGTTTTCCCAATTTGATGTCCGGCTCGTCCAACCCGCTGGACAAGTCTGCTCACTTCACGTGGAGATCCAAACTGAATAACATGTTCTACATGACCGATATCAATTCCAAGTTCCATTGATGAAGTACAGATGAGGGTTTTTATTTCTCCCTGTTTAAAACGGTCTTCTGCCTCAATTCTTACATCTCGGGAGAGTGAACCATGATGAACATCAACATTCCCATCTTTGAGTAATGCATGTCCGAGTGATTCTGCTGTGGACCGGGTATTAACAAATATGAGTGTTGACGGTCCTTTTCTGGTATGACGTCTGACTGCCTGTACCTGGCTTTCAAATTTTTCACCGGTAATCTCAACCTGAATATCCAGGGTTTTTGCAACCGGAACTTCAACAATAGAGCAGGGTCTGTCACCTGATAAAAATCCAGCGATTTCTTTTGGATTTCCTACTGTTGCTGAAAGTCCGATTCTCTGAAATTCTCCGGTATACCTGCATAATCGCTCAAGAGCAATAACGAGTTGTGCCCCCCGTTTCGTTCCTGCAAGATCATGAATTTCATCAACAATCACATACCTGATAGTCCTAAGATGTTCCCTGAGCCGTTTTCCCATAAAGAGGGCCTGAACAGTCTCAGGGGTTGTGACCAGAAGATCAGGAGGATGCAGAACCTGTTTTCTTCGTTCAGCCTGGGAGGTATCACCATGTCTGACACTACTGGTAAGTCCCAGATTCTGACACCACCATTCCATTCTTCGTAAAATGTCCCTGTTTAATGCACGAAGTGGAGTAATATACAGCGTGGTAAATCCGGTTCCTTTTGATTGCAGCATACCGCTCAGAACCGGAATCATGGCACTTTCTGTTTTTCCCGTTCCGGTCGGGGCAATTAATAGAAGATGGTCTCCACTCAGAATTTTAGGAATTGCCTGTTCCTGAACTTCTGAAAGTTCGGAAAATCCACGGTCACGGATAACATCTATGACCCGGCTGTCAAGATGATGCTTTTGTGTCATTCTGGAGGTGAGAGAGAAGGTCTCCTGCATATGTCCCGTCCGGAAGGAGTATTTCTGCTGATTCAATTACTAAAGAACGGGAGAGAGGAGAGAATGGAGATCGGAAGGTCTTTTCTATGCCATATCCGGTGAGCTCATTACATGATGGAACCATCAGGATTCTGGATATTTCGTCTTCATTATTTTCTTCTGAGAAGATATGAGGATCAAGTTCTCCCAGAATAAAACATGGAGTTCGAAGAGCGACTCCTACCTGGTCAGATAGAGAGACTATCGGGTGATGGTGTCCGCAGAGAATTAACCTTCCCTGGATTGCAGGATCCGGAACCATGTGTCCATGCAAAGCTCCAACTTGATCTATGAGTGATCCCTCTTTGTTTCTAATCTCCTCAGGTTTTAAAAATTCTTCAATACCTGGATCATGATTTCCAGGAGTTACACAAAACGGAGAGATCTTCCGGATAGCCAGAAAAAGATCCTGTAATTCATAAAACTCCTGAAAAGAGGTTCCTGGAATCCGATGTTTAACATCTCCCAGGATTACCACAAGATCCGGTTCTGCTTCTTTTATAAGATTACAAATTCTTGTAATTCGTTCTTTTCCTTTCGTCCTGAAATGAAATCCGTGTTTCTGCAATTCATGCTCTATCCCCATGTGAATGTCTGCAAAAAAAAGAATTCTGCTTTCTTCCTCTATCTGGACTGCCGGGCCATCAGGAAAAAAATCAATATTCATCTGATATCATCAAAGCAATTTTATGAAACCTGCAGCTGGCTGGTATACTTCATCTTCCTCAATCAATTGTTTTATCGTGGTTTTTACGATTTCTTCAGAAAAAGCTGCTCTTTTCGCATATTTGAAAATATCTTCAATTTGTATCCCTTTTGGTCCTGAGTATTCGGTAATAATTGATAGGATAAGTTCTGCCGGATTGATAACTGGCCCTGGTCCTTTCACGACGTCCAATGCTTTTCCAGATTGTTCTGCCAGATTTTTGAGATTCTTTATCTGGATATTATAGTGTTTTCTGGCATTATTGAGACTGTTATGTCCTTCGCCTGTTTTGATAAACGTATTCAGGGTATGTAATCTGTTTAGGAGTTGATGTGTTGTTTCAAGTATCCATCCATCCCGATCCTGTCTCGATGCAATGGTGCATGATTCAATAACCCATCTGATTTTTTCCTCTCCCTGGTTTCCTTTTTCAGCATGTGCGGTTATTGATAGAAATAAAGGTGGTACCAGATCAGAAGGTTCGAGTGAAGGATCCAGAGCTTGTGGTTTTAATGAAAAACTCATTGCACCAGTAGGATCAGCAATTCTCAAAATTCCTTCATGTCGCATTATCTCATATGATGTGAGGGCTCCGGTGAGCCAAACCTTTTGAAGGTGTAGACCGGTCGGTGTGATCAGCGAGTATTCTTTTCCTGATGTCCGGATAATATAGTCTGTCTGGTTGAGTTCATAGAGTAATACTGGTGAATAAAGCGGCAGGGAGAATGCCGATTCTTCACGTATATGATGATTAACTGGCTCTGTCACGTATACTGATGTTGTTGGCCCTGCTGATTGATAGATGCATTGGTCTGGTCCTGCGCTTTGGGTCATTTATTGCGCTAAATTCAGATATGAAAATGTTTGTTTGAGAAAAAAATTCGAACTGACATCAGTCAATAAAATGAGAAATCAATAATATTTTTAAGATTCAGGAATTAATTTTCGACGAATTCTTTTTATAATTTTTATAATATTTGATTATTCTTTTCTATAATTTACAGCGTGATTCTCAATGAGAGCTGAATAATATTACTCCGAATGACCAGATCTTTCGATATGTTTTTAATCGTTTGTGAATTATAGATCCGTATACATAACGTTCGACCGCGGGTAATTTGTATGATGGGGAATGCGAAGACTGTGTGGTGCCTTATTCTGGCCATATTCTTATTATCAGGTACTTTCGTATCTGCAGATGAGAATATCATCGAAGAATCAAAGGCTCTGCAGGCAAATGTAGCTTCTATGCCCCTGGTTTTTATCCAGAACAATGGGCAGTTTGAAGACAATGTATCGTACCAGACCCGTTCAACAGACCAGGTAATTACGGTCTTTGAAGATGGGATGGAGTTTAGTCACAGTCCTGGTAACAGTTCGGTATTTATGATGCTGAACGGTTCGAATCCTGAAAAGAAGATTATTGGACTGAATCCGCTAAACGGGACCGCAAACTTCTATTATGGCACAGATCCGTCAGCATGGGTTACCGGAGCAACCCTGACTTCTGGTGTCAAATACGAGGATGTGTACCCTGGTATTGATTATACGGTATCAGGAACTGAAGGTCTTTTAAAGAGTGAATTTATTCTTGATGCAGGTGCAGATCCAAGCCAGATTATGCTGGTATACCAGGGTCACACGGGAATGAGTCTGAATGAGACCACCGGTGATTTGGTTATTCAGACACCAGCACGAGAGATAGTTGATGAAGCGCCGACAGCATACCAGGAGATTAATGGAACCAAAACAGAGGTTGTATGTTCATACGTTGTTGGTGATAACTCTACGGTTACCTTTAATGTAGGAGAATATGATAAAACCCTTCCACTGGTAATTGATCCTATCCTGAGATATTCACTTTATTTCGGAGGTGAGGGTCGTGATCAGGGGAATTCTATTAAAGTTGATGAAGGTGGTTATGCCTACTTTATTGGAACATCCTGGTCTGATCATCTGAAATATTTCAAAAATAATGAAAAAGATCCCTTAGCAAATCATAATCCGCCAGCAAATCAGTCTGCTTTGAGTGCTGGAGAAATTTCAGCGGAAGGACTGGCTCCAGGGAGCATTCAGCCATACTTTGGTGGTGGAGAAAAGGATGCTTTTGTTGTAAAAGTGAATCCTGATGGAACTGATCTTGTATATATTACCTACATCGGAGGTACTGGTACTGACGAAGGTACCGGACTTGTAATCGATGAACAAGGAAATGCGTACATAACCGGTGGAACGAACTCGCCAAACTTCCCCGTAAAGAACGCATACCGAAACGCTCTTGCAGGCGGGTATGATGCATGGATGGCAAAGCTTGATCCAACAGGAAATGAGCTTGTCTTTTCAACATACTTTGGTGGGGAACACGATGACTTTGGATATGACATCGATATTGACTCTCAGCACAATGTCTTTGTCACCGGTCAGACTGCATCCTGGAACTTCCCGGTTGTGAACCGGTACCAGTTATCACCATATGGCGGTCTTCCGGATGCCTTTATTACAAAATTTAACTCTGATGGAAATTCAATTGTATATTCCAACTTTATCGGAGGTACAGCATTTGATGCAGGAAGTGCCGTTTCTGTTGATGCAAATGGATATGCATGTATTGTCGGACAGACTGAATCTTCGAATTTCCTGACCATCAAGCCATACCAGGATAAGCTTCGTGGCAGCTTTGATGCATTTGTTACAAAATTTGATCCTGAAGGAAAATATCCTGCAATGTATTCAACCTACCTTGGAGGATCAGGATCTGATGATGCCCGTGATATCATTGCATTACCTGATGGTAGCCTGGTTGTAGTTGGTGTGACAAAATCCAAGGATTTCCCAACTATGAATGCTCTTCAGGGCGAATTGAAGGGTCTTCAGGATGGATTTATCACGACTCTAAATACTGATGGTTCAGCACTTACCCAGTCAACATACTTTGGCGGTTCCCTTATTGACTCAATATCTGGTGCTGCACGTGATGCTGAAGGCAGCATTTATGTGGTCGGTACCACAAATTCAGTAGACATTCCGGTCACCTTAGCCTACCAGTCCAAGCCAGGGGGAAGCTCGGATGTGTTAGTAGCCAAATTCCTTGCTGGAATTACCCAGATTGGATATGTAACCTATCTAGGTGGAGGCAGCATTGATGAAGGACGAGCTATTGATGTCATGAATGAAGGAGAAGCATACTTTACCGGATACACCGAATCAAAGAATTTCCCGAAGGTATGGCCGTACCAGCAGAACTTTGGTGATGGTGACCGTGATGCGTTTATTGTCTCCTTATCCGAACATGATGTGATTCCGGCAACTGATTTTGAGGGAGTCCCAACCGAAGGAGATGCTCCACTGAGTGTGCAGTTTACTGATAAGTCTCATGGTGTTCCAACCTCCTGGGCATGGGAGTTTGGAGATGGAGCAACCTCGACTGAAAGGAATCCGCTTCATGTATACGAGAAACCTGGTGTCTATACTGTCTCTCTGACGGCAAAGAACATTGTTTCAAGCCAGAAAAAGACAAAGGCAGATTACATCCATGTATTTGAACCGGTAAAACCACCAGTTGCAGACTTCTCAGCAGATCCGACCAGTGGTATGGTTCCGTTGACGGTCACGTTTACTGACCTTTCAACAAACGAACCAGAAACCTGGTCCTGGGTCTTTGGAGATGGTGGCACTTCTTCAGAAAAGAATCCGGTATATACCTACAATAATCCAGGTGTCTATACGGTGAACCTGACGGTTAGCAATCGTGCAGGAGTCTCATCAAAAGAAAAGCCTGAATTTATTCATGCACAGCCAGCTGTGATTCCACCAAAGGCAGACTTTAATGCCAACCCGACCAGCGGTATGGTTCCGCTCAAGGTTGTCTTTACTGATGCTTCTCTCAATGGCCCAACCGCCTGGAAATGGACCTTTGGTGATGGTGGAACCTCTATCGAGCAGAACCCGGTCTACACGTACAACAATGTCGGAACCTTTGATGTTACCTTAAATTGTAGCAATAGTGCTGGTTCTGACAATATTACAAAGCCTGAATTTATACATGCCCAGCCAGCAGTGATTCCACCGAAGGCAGACTTTAACGCGAACCCGACCAGCGGTATGGTTCCGCTCAAGGTTGCCTTTACTGACGCCTCACTTAACAGTCCGACTGCATGGAAATGGACCTTTGGTGATGGTGGAACTTCTGTCGAACAGAATCCAGTTTACACCTACAACAATGTAGGAATCTTTGATGTTACCTTAAATTGTAGTAACAGTGCCGGATCAGATCAGATAACTAAACCAGAATTTATTCATGCACAGCCGTGTGTTATCACTCCGGTAGCAAAATTCATTGGCGAACCAAGAACTGGTACGGCACCTTTGAAGGTTACCTTTACCGACCTCTCTGAAAACAATCCGGATTCCTGGGAATGGAACTTTGGAGACAACCAGATTTCATCCGAGAAAAACCCGGTTCACGTATATGAGAAAGCTGGTAAATACACCGTTTCACTGACCGTAAAGAATTCTGCCGGATCAGATACTCTTGTTGAACAGAACTATATCATTGTCAACGAGCCAGTTCTGCCCCCAACAGCAGATTTCTCTGGTGCTCCACGTGAAGGGAAGGCTCCATTGACTGTTACCTTCCTTGACCTCTCAAAGAACAATCCAAAACAGTGGTACTGGAAATTTGGGGATAATACAACCTCTGAAGAGAGAAACCCGGTCCACACCTATACCGTTGAAGGAACATATACGGTTGAACTGACAGTAAGTAATGAAGGTGGAGCAGATACAAAGATTGCTCCAGAATATATTACCGTTACTGCTCCTGGATTCCCGCCGGATGCACAATTCCGTGGATTCCCGACATCAGGAACTGTTCCGCTTTCAGTCAGCTTCACTGATCTCTCTACCGGAGATCCAAACAAGTGGGAATGGGAGTTTGGCGATGGCTCTGTCTCGAATGAAAAGCATCCTGAACATACCTACAATGCACCAGGTGAATACACAGTAACCCTGACTGTTGAAAATCCCTTTGGAATGTCAACAGAACTTCGTGAGAAGTATATCAGAGTCTTTGAAAAACCAGTTCCACTTAAAGCATCCTTCATGGGTGAACCAACCTCTGGAAAAGAACCCTTGACCGTTCAGTTTACCGATCTGTCAACCGGTAATCCGGAGACCTGGATGTGGAACTTTGGTGACGAAGGAACTTCCACAGAGAAGAACCCGTCCCATGTGTATACAAAAGCAGGAACATACACGGTATTCCTTACGGTTACCCGTGGAGAGGATCGGTCCAGTGAGATAAGATACCAGTATATTACGGTTCTTCCAGCAGGAAAGCCACCAGTACCTGACTTTGTAGCTTCCCCGACAACTGGATATGTTCCATTAGATGTTCAGTTCACTGACCTTTCCACTGACAAGCCGACTGCATGGAGATGGGACTTTGGAGACGGACAATCCTCTTCAGAGCAGAATCCGGTACACCGATATCTGACACCAGGATCATACACGGTCTGTCTTGAAGCCTCGAATGAGTTTGGATCAGCAGCAACCTGCAAGGAAAATCTCATTAAAGCAACCGAAGCACCTCTTGCACCGGCTGAATTCTTCGGTCATGTGACAGTAGATGGCAGTCCGGGATGCATTGGAACAATCATCGAGGCACGTGGAAGTGGCATTGAAACCGGAATCTTTGGAAACCCGGTGACAACAACCATTGAAGGTGCATATGGAACACCTGACCCGCTTACCGTTAAGGGTTCCATAAAGAATGGCGATACCATTACATTCTGGATAAAAGCACCAGGAGCAAAGGACTTTGTCCAGGCTGAATGTTATGATGTGTATGCTGGCAAAGAATGGGAGAAGTCGTATCCGTTCAAGGGAGGATCCAAGACTCGTCTGGATCTTCGCGTCGGAGAAGCACCAATTCCACCAATGCCAGTCCTTCCACATGAGTTCTATGGAGAAGTAACCTCAAATGGAATGCCGATGCCAGTAGGATCCATGATCCTGGTGAAAGGCGAGAATGTTGTTGAAGGACACCGGGGTAACCCACTTGCGGTGACTTCACCCGGAGTCTATGGATTTAACGAACTCAACAAACTTGTTGCACAAGGAGACCTCAAAGCAGGGCAGCCACTGACCTTCTGGGTTATTCCATCAGGTTCCGGGGAAGCCATAATGGCAGAAGTCCGGGATGTAGATGCAAGCGGTGAATGGGCAAGTTCATACCCATACATCGAAGGAGGTTTGACAAGACTTGACATCCGGATTGAAGGAGGAACCCCTCCGGTTCCGGTTGTTCCCATGACAATATCAGGGGTAGCTACTGTGGATGGAAAACCACTTACGCTTGGTTCGATGATAACTGCTGACGGGAAAAATGTCAGAATCGGTATTAATGGCAATCCGGTATCAGTAGGAACTGAAGGTCGGTTTGGTAATGATGTAAAATTAACCATCCAGGGTGATATTCAGACAGGAAGTCCGATTACCTTCCTCATGTATGATGCAGCCTGTGGAAATCAGTACGTAGCAGAAGTAAAGGATTCACAGACTGGTGTCTGGGTACCATCTATACCATTCAAACCAGGCGCAACCATGGAACTGGAGATAAGGTCTAGTTCTATAATCCCGGCAGATAAAAAAGTCGGATCGGAAAATCCGGTACCAGTAGAAAACGACACTCCGATAGTTACTGCATCTGTTCCGGTCGATGATATGGTTCAGACTCAGTAATATCACTTTTCTTTTCAAATCTTCTTTTTTCTCAAATGAAAGTTCTTGTATAATTCTTTAAAAATTCCATTTCATATTCATTGAAATAGGACCATAACAAACAAGTTTTATGGATCGTACATCCGTGAACGTGCAAAAAAGATATTTACCTCTTATTATTGCAATTTCACTGGCAACTTTTATGGCTTCCCTTGATGGGACCATCGTTAATATTGCTCTTCCAACCATATCAGAATCATTTTCTCTCTCATCCAGCTCTGTTTCGTGGGTGGCAACTATTTACCTGTTGGTAATGGCTGGATGTGTCCTTATCTTTGGAAAAATTTCTGATATTATTGGGTTTAAACGTATTTTTCTTACTGGTTTTATCATTTTTATCCTAGGATCTTTCAGCTGTGGCTTTCTTCCAGATTTGACAGGATCCTTTCTGACTCTTATTGGATCACGGGCATTTCAGGGAATTGGAGGTGCTATGATTGCAGCAATTGCTCCAGCTATGGTATCTGCCTTTATTCCGATGAGTATGAAAGGAAAAGCTATGGGCGTCATTATGACCATGGCCGGACTTGGAACTGCAATTGGTCCAACAATGGGAGGTTTTTTAACACAATATCTCTCATGGCACTGGATTTTCTTCATTAATGTTCCCATTGGTATCTTTGCACTTCTTCTTGGAACCCGTGTGATTCCAAACAAAGAGCCTCATGGGAGTACTGAAAAATTAGACAAAACCGGTGCTGCATTGATATTTATAGGGCTAGCATTTTTGTTGTATGGATTTTCTGAAGGTACAACGATGGGATGGACATCTCCGGTCATTCTCGGTTCTCTCATGCTTTCAGTCATTCTTCTTGGAATATTTGTATGGAAAGAACTTCATATACAAAATCCAATTCTTGAAATCCGGTTATTTATGGACAAAACATTTTTACTCATTAATCTGGTAATATTTCTGGTCTTTTTCAGTTTGTCTGGTGTTAATTATCTATTCCCCTTTTACCTGGAATATATTGGTGGATACTCTACATCTGATGCAGGTCTTATCCTGACTGCACTCTCCTTTTCAATGATGATTGCAGGGATGGTCGCCGGTATGCTTTATAATCGCATAGGTGGGAGAATACTATCTATCGTTGCAGCTATTTTTCTGACGATTGGATATTATTTAATCACCCATCTGCGAATAGACACCCCAACCCTGTTTATCACGGTATGCCTGATTTGTATCGGATTAGGACTTGGGCTCATTATCACCCCGGTATCAAATATGATCATGACCAGTGCATCAAAAAAGTACCAGGGGATGGTTTCTTCGCTCACAAGTCTGGAGCGTTTCGTTCCGATGACTATCGGGATTGCCATATATAATGTAATATTTATTCAGGGAATGACGACTATTGCAGAGCATTATGATATTACAAAGAGTGCTCCGGTTGACATCCAGCTGAAAGTACTCACTGCAGGATTTGATTTGGCTTTTCTTTTATCGTTCCTTATCGGAATAGTCATCCTGGTTTTCACTATCATAACGCGATACAAGATTCATCCTGATTATCTTGAATCAGAATTAGATGAGATATCTACTGGGATAATATAAAGGAAAGGGAGACATTTTGGGCATTATGTCTCATCTCACTTTTTTCTATTTTATCCATATGTACTACATATTTATCCTTTTGTAAGGCGAACTTTACTTTGCATCCGAAACTCTCCTGACAATCACAGACAATGAGTCCGGATTATCATTCAGGAGTCAAATTCCATGAATACAGAAATTCAGTCACTTACAAAACAGGCAAAGGAATGTGTAGATCTCTTAATTCCTCTTGAACAGGAAATTCACCAGGTTATCGCTGGTCAAAAGCATATTCTTGAACGACTCATCATTGCATTGATTGCAGATGGTCATGTGCTTTTGGAAGGTGTTCCCGGAATTGCCAAGACATTAATGATCAAAACTGTCGCGCAATGTATTGATTCAGGTTTTTGCAGAATACAGTTTACTCCTGACCTGCTTCCTGCAGATATTACCGGGACAAAAATCTATAATCAGCAGGACTGTTCCTTTAAGACAGTAAAAGGTCCGGTTTTTACCCAGTTTCTTTTAGCAGATGAGATTAACCGGGCTCCCCCAAAGGTTCAGTCAGCACTACTTGAAGCCATGCAGGAACGCCAGGTCACGATCCAGGGAGAAACATATTCTCTACCAGATCCCTTTTTTGTTCTGGCTACTGAAAATCCGATTGAACACGAGGGAACCTATCCGCTTCCGGAAGCCCAGATGGATCGGTTCATGTTTAAAATTCTGATGAGTTATCCATCCAAAACGGAAGAACTTCTTATTCTTGACCGGTTTACTGAAGGAATAAGTTATCAGCCAAAGCCGGTTATTACTGCATCAGATATCAAGAAAATCCAGAAGATTGTCCCTTCCATGTATGCTGACCTTGAGGTAAAAAAATATGTTACTTCTTTGGTTGATGCTACACGGAATCCAGGAGATTATCAGATACCTCTTGCCTCATACATCAGATATGGTGCATCACCTCGTGCATCGATTTATCTGATGCTTGGTGCAAAGGCACATGCACTTCTTCGGGGAAGAGGATTTGTCATTCCTGATGATGTAAAAGCCGTTGCCCATGATGTTCTTCGTCACCGGATATTATTGTCATATCTTGCTGAAGCAGAAGAAGTACTGGTAGATGCAATTATTGATCAGATATTGAAAGCTGTTCCTGTTCCCTGATACTGGTGGTCTATGCCGGATAATGATACCTATTCGGATTTGGTCCAAAAGGTAAAAACTATAGATATTCTGACCAATGCTCGTGTTTCCGGTCAGCAGGCTGGAGTTCATATCTCCTTGTTTAAAGGACAGGGAGTGGAATTCTCAGACATCAGAGAGTATATACCGGGCGATGATATCAGGGCGATTGACTGGAAGATCACTGCACGATATGGAATTCCGTATATCAAAGAGTTTGTAGAAGAGCGTGATCATACGCTGTACCTGATTGCAGATATTTCAGGATCTGGATCATTTGGTCATACAGTTTCTAAATTCAGTACATTACTTTCAATTCTTGCAACACTGGCATTTTCTGCTGTACATTATCATGACAGAGTGGGTTTAATTCTTGTATCAGATTGCGTGGAAAAATTCATTCCTGCAAGAAGCGGAAGAAATCATGTTATCAACCTCATTCAGACAGTTATTACCCACGAACCCAAATCAAAACATTCAGATCTCCGCCCAGCTCTTTCGATGATAATGCAGCGGATAAGAAGAATGTCGACGGTTATTCTCCTGTCAGATTTTTTCACTCCTGACTGTTCCAAAGAACTCTCTTTGGTAAAGAAGCACCATGATATCTTATCAATCAGGGTCTCTGATCCCCGAGAAGGGGAACTTCCTGATGTAGGTCTGATAGAACTTGAAGATGCAGAAACCGGTGAGCAACTTCTAGTTGATACATCTGATCCAGTGATTCGTGATTCATACAAAGAGGCTGCTGAGATGCATAGTCAGTCAGTGTCTCATATGATGAGAAAGCACCGGATTCCGTTTGTTCATGTACGATCAGGGGATGATTTTGTTCCGGTTTTGGAGCATCTGATGAGAACACGGCCTGGAGGTGAGTTATGACCGGTTTTTATCATCCGGAATGGTTACTTGCATTGATAGTTCTTCCGATTCTGTACTATTATTATTATCATGAAACAAATCGGAAAAAACAGGAAGCAATAGTCTTTTCCCATATTGGTTTTTTAAAAAGTGCTTTACATGGAAGCAGGCAGTCATCACGTCCACAAACCCTTCTGCTTCTTGTTCTTGCTGCTATTGGCTGTATCATAATCGGACTTGCAGATCCTCATATTCCTCTGGAACAGACAAAAGAAGGTGTAAATGTTATCCTCGTACTGGATGTTTCCGGGAGTATGCAGGCGACTGATTACCAGCCTACCAGACTTGAATCTTCTAAACGTTCTGCAGAAATCCTGCTCCGATCACTTGATGTAAAAGATTATGCCGGCATTATCACGTTTGAATCTGGTGCAACAAGTGCTGCGTATCTCTCTCCTGATAAGGATCGGGTGATTAGAAAATTGCAGGCTATTGAACCGAAAGAAGGTGCAACTGCAATTGGCGATGGTCTTGCACTTGGTATTGATATGGCTGAATCAATTCCGAACAGGAAAAAAGTGGTTATTCTTCTGTCTGACGGAGTCAATAATGCCGGGGTCATTCATCCGGATGAGGCTGCAAACTTCGCCCGTGAGAAAGGCATTCAGGTCTTTAGTATTGGAATGGGATCAGATAGTCCGGTTGTTCTTGGTTATGACTGGTTTGGGAATCCTCAATATGCAACCCTGGATGAAGAGATGCTGCAAAGAATTGCAAGTACCACTGAAGGCCGGTATTATAAATCAGTTAATGATAGGACGCTTTCAGAGATTTATTCAAACCTGAATAAGGAGATAAAGCGTGAGAGAGAAGAAACGAGCATTAGTGACTGGTTCTTTATTGGTGCTATAATCCTCATAGGAGCAGAAATTTTCTTACGATATGGGCGGAGGCGGATTATTCAATGAAGATGAAGGTAATATTACTCTTGCTAACCGGATGTCTTTTCATCTCCGGAATGCATGTTTTTGCAGATGACATAACTATGTCATCAGAGCAGTCTGATTACTATTATCTGGCAGGAACTGATGCACAGGTTCCTTTTACAATTGATAGTTCTTTTACAAATACCCTTATCGGAACCCTGCAATACAGTCTGACAAGAAAACAGGATGATGGTGGATTTTCCATATCTCAGACCAATACTCAATCCCAGTCCTTTCCGATTGCTCCCGGGAGATCAGATCATGCATTAACGCTCACATCCGAATCTGAAACAAATTATGATCTCTCGTTGTTGCTCATCTATGAAGATAAAGGGAAGGATTTTGCAGTGGTTCTGCCCCCAATCTCCGTTCATTTTGTGTCTGAACAAAAAGATGTAAAACAGGTGAAAGAAACTCTTCGGTCTACAACATCTGAAGCAACAAAAACTCCTTCATCTCTATCAGGACAGGATCCTTTTAGTCAGATGGAACAGGAGATGGAACAGATGAGGCAGGAACAACAACAACTGATGCAAAATATCCTGTCACAAAGTGGGTTTGGCTATAGCACCCGTCAATCTTCACCACAAAACTCACAACAAGCTCTTCAAAATAACCAGATGTCCTCTTCTTCCTCAGCTCTAAAACAGCAGATGATGCAGGAGAGTCAACAAACTGAAGATAATAAACGAAAACTTGCAGACTCTCTCGAAAAAGATCCAATTGTTCAAAAACAGGCATCAGACCTTCGAAATGCCGGATACAATCAGACATCAGGAAAAATTGTTCCAACCGGCCCAGATCGAGGAGAAGTATCGGTTCAATTTGAAAATGAAGACGGAGAAAAAATTGCGGTGACCGGGAAGGCTGAAAACAGTAAAATTTCATCTCTTACCGCAGAAAAAAGCGGAGAAATACCTGTCCCTCCAGAACTAGCATCAAATTCCACCTGGAATGAACGAAAAGAACAGGCACGCAATAATTCTATGGTTCCTTCATCCGGTTCTGTAACCAGAACTCCAAATGAAACGATGGTATCCCAGGAATATGTTCATCCGGATGGAAGAAATGCAACACTTACTGCCTGGATTGTGAATAATACCGTCCAGAAGATAGAGCTAAAGCAGGATGAAGCATTTCCGTTATTCTGGTTCATTGGTATCTTTCTGGTAATAATCCTGGTTGTCTTATGTGCCGGAGTTGCATGGTGGTATTATTCGACTCGGCCAGAAGAGGTCCAGTCTGCTCCTCAGGAGATGGTTCCTGAGCGTGATTATTCCGAGGTCGTTCAGGAGATGATTAATAAGGCTGAAAAAACGTATGCTGGCGGAGATAAAAAAGAGGGATATATCATTCTTGGTCAGGCAGTCAGGATGTTTATTTCTCATACGCATGGGCATGGAGAAGCGATAACAAATGATGAGATTATCTCTGGTGTTGTCCGTTATATACCTCCGATACAACAGTCCATTCTCGATCTCCTGAATTCTTGTTCACAGGTAGAGTATGCAAAAGGAGAACCTGATGATGAGAACTTTGGCCGGTTTGTACAGGAAGTGAGACAGATGGCCGGTCTTTCATAAAAATTCTAAATCAGATGTTGGAATCCAAATATTTTCATATTTTTAAATATCAGGAATACTATGAATATCTCTCCCGGAGATGAAACTTCATGTCAGGTTTGTGGAAAACCTGCGATAGGTCTTGAGATATTAGGGTGCTGTAAAGCTGTGGTCTGTGAAGATCATGCAAGTCAGTTTTTACGAAATCTCTCTCCGGGAGAACGCCTTGAATCCGGAGCCTGTTATTATGTCAGATATTGATTTTAATTGTATTCCTGTTTATTGCTTGGAATATGAACACATTGAGGTACAATATGCAGAGTGAAAAAAAGGATCTTCTTCTTTTATTTTTAGTTACTGCCGGGATTGCAGTTTGCGGTTTTTTTTTGTTCTCTTTTGCTCAGTCCCTCTTTGTTCCTGATCTTTCAGTTTCATCATATGAAGCATCCTTTTCCTGGGATGGAACGCTCAAAGAGTCATATGTCTACTCGGTTCACACAGATAGTCAATACAGGAGTCTGAACCGGCGTTTGGATGCACCAGTGTATACCGAGGACCATTCTGGTTCATATTATAAATATATCTCTCTGACGCCACCTTCCGGCTCAATAGGGTATGTAAAAGATGCGAATGGAAAAGTAACGCTTACCGGTGAGAATAATCAGGCATTTTCGATAATTACCGATAGAGCAGGTATAAATGAGGCTGGAGCATTTAATCCTGGATATTATTCTTCCGGATCATTTCCCGTTTCATATACCTGGGATATAATCCCGCCTGTTGAACGGGGAGAAGATGGCGATCATCTCAATATCAATCTAGCCTCAATTCACATTCCCTATGAGTCTGTTCGGATTGAGATTCCATCGCAGGGAGTGAAAGCCCTGTATCCTCATCCGGCAGATCTTGCAGTAACAAAAACCGCTGATTCCTATGTCATGAGCGGAAAAATTCAGGAAGATATCCCTCTTGGATTTGAAGTGCTCATCGACAGCTCAGTTACTGAGCATCTGGATGGTCAGGTTACTCAGATATCAGGTTCGGTCAGAGAAAAGACAGAGGCTGCAAACCCAGGATATCTGAGTTATATCAATAGTATCTATCGGATAATCTCTACATTATCTGGAATCTTCCTGTTTCTTATCCCGGTTATTCTTTTTATTTTGTGGTATCGATATGGGCGGGAAAAGACCTATACGGTCCCTGATCATCTGAGTTTTGTTCCTGACCCATCAATAAAGCCCTGGCTCGTGGCACTTGTGTTTTCAGGCGATCCGGAAAAGTTTGATGAAGAGGGACTTCATGCAACCCTCTTGGATCTACACAGGAGGAAAATAATCGAGATAAATCCTGCCTCTGATACAGGATTTTCTATACGAATATTAAAAAAAGAGACTGGAGATCAATATGAAGAACAGGTAATCCGGACCCTTTCAGTACTGGAGCAGGACGGGGTTGTAACAGATGCGACATTTTCTCAGATGGCAACCGATGCAAATACAAATGACTCAATGCGAGTTCAGTTAATGGAGTATCAAAAGTCCTTTATGGAACTTCCTTCCGGACTATCAGATCAGATGGTGTCAACGTATATAAGAAACGGTCAAAAGCACCTCATTCCACTTCTCGGATTTGTTATCGGTTTATTTTTTGTCTCTCTCGTTCTGATCATTATCGGTCCGGGTGATCGTCTTATCCTGGGTCAGGCGGTATATAATTCCTGTCTTGGCATCTTACAGATGGTTGTTGCCTTTATCTTTCCAATTTCGCTGTTTGGAACCTGGAAGGATGATTATTATCAGAATCGATTACAGTGGGAATCGTTTCAGAAATTTTTGTCAGATTCTGTTATGATGCAACGATATAAACCTGAAGATATTGCTATCTGGGGAGACTGGATGGTCTATGGAACAGCCCTTGGCGTTGGCAATCAGGTATCTAAAACACTAAGGTCGCTCGATATCCATGTTCCAGACCTTCCTTCGGGAGGATGGTTTGCGCCAGCAATTATTCATACCGGCTTTTCCCCGATGCTTGCCTACCATCCTCCATCCTCTGGGTCTGGTGGATCATATGGTGGAGGAGGCTTTGGCGGTGGTGGTGGATTTGGAGGAGGGGGTGCCGGAGGGTGGTAAAGGGAAGAAACACCTATCTGCCCGTGCGGCAATTTATATAAGGAATTTTTGAGGAAATAACGTGCGAGAGGTTACCAGCAGTTTTACACCCAAGGATATTGAAGCCTCAGTCCAGAAATTCTGGACTCAGGAGGAGATATATGCCAGGGTAAAAGAACAGAACCGAAATGGGAAAACCTGGTTTTTTGTAGACGGCCCTCCGTATACAACCGGTCATATCCACCTTGGAACAGCCTGGAATAAGATCCTCAAAGACAGTATTCTCCGGTTTAAAAGGATGAACGGATTTCATGTCATCGACCGGGCAGGATATGACATGCATGGACTTCCTATTGAAGTCAGGGTCGAGCATGAATTAGGATTTGAAAATAAGAAAGATATTGAGGCATATGGAATCGGGACGTTCATCGAGCGGTGTAAACAGTTTGCCATAAGTCATAAAGACATCATGTCAGAGCAGTTTAAGGCTCTTGGCATCTGGATGAACTTTGATAACCCATATCAGACTATCATGCCCGAATACATTGAAGCGGCATGGTGGACCCTGAAACAGGCTCATGAAAAAGGTCTGTTAGAACGCGGTCATCGGGTAGTTAACTGGTGTCCACGGTGTGAGACTGCCATTGCAGATTCTGAAGTGGAATACTGGGATGAGCAGGATCCTTCTATATTTGTTAAATTTCCAATCCAGGGAGTGGATAATGAATATCTGGTTATCTGGACAACAACTCCATGGACACTTCCGGCAAACGTTGCCGTTGCAGTAGACAAGGATTTCATTTACGCACAGGTAGAGGCAGTAAAAGACGGCAGGAAAGAGATTCTCTGGATTGCAAAAGATCTTGTCGAGCCAGTATTAAAACGGGGAAAATATCAGGGCTTTTCCATTCTCTCTGAAAAAACCGGGTCTTTCCTTGCCGGAACAAAATACACATCTCCACTTGTAGAACTTATCCCACGACAAAAAACCATAGACCATCAGGTTGTGATTGCCGGATTTGTTGAGATGGACAACACCGGTATGGTTCATATTGCTCCAGGTCATGGGTGGGATGATTATCTCCTCGGTGTAGAAAAAGGACTTGATGTATTCTGTCCGGTAGATGGAGCCGGATACTATACCGAAGAAGGTGGTGTGTATGTTGGTCAGTTTGTCAGGGATGCCAATGAGAAGATTCTGGAGGACCTTGGCTCTCACCTGCTTGCACGACAGAAGATAACACACCGGTATGGTCATTGCTGGAGATGTAAGACTCCAATCATCTATCGGGCTACTGAGCAGTGGTTCATCTCGGTTCCGGAGATGAAAGAGAAGATGCTTTCTGAGATAAAAGCAACGTCCTGGTATCCGGAATGGGCTGGCAGTGCCCGGTTTTATGATTTTGTCTCAGATGCCCGTGACTGGTGTATCTCCCGGCAACGGTATTGGGGTATTCCGATTCCGGTCTGGCAGTGTCCTGTATGTTCAAAAAGCCGCGTCTTTGGGACGGTTGCTGAATTGAATGAAGCTGCAGGAACATCTCTTACTGATCCTCACCGGCCATATGTCGATGATATCGTTGTGCCGTGTTCTTGTGGCGGTTCAATGAAGCGTGTTGAGGATATCTTTGATGTCTGGTTTGATTCAGCCATGGCGTCATGGGCAACTCTCGGATTTCCCAGAAGTGATGCACTATTCCATGAAATGTGGCCTGCAGATTTCATCACTGAAGGTCAGGATCAGACAAGAGGGTGGTTTTACTCACAACTTGGTGCTTCAACCATTGCGTTTAACCGGTCACCTTATAAAAGCGTCCTGATGCATGGATTTGCACTTGATGCTGATGGCCGCAAGATGAGTAAAAGTCTTGGAAACGTTGTAACACCGGAAGAGGTTGTCCAGAAGTTTGGTGTTGATGTTCTCCGGTTGTATGTTCTTTCAGCAAATGCTCCCTGGGATGATCTGAAATTTAACTGGGATGGAGTATCCACGGTAAACAGGACGATGAACATCCTCTGGAATGTGTACCGGTTCCCACTTCCGTACATGATCCTTGATGGTTTCACTCCTGTAGCAGCAGCAGATGGTACATCAGATGATGATTATATATCACGATCCATCAGGGAAATGCCTGAGATTGACCGGTGGATTATCTCACGGATCAATTCCATCGCAAAACAGATATCACCAGATATGGGTGAGTACCAACTACACCGGATTACAAGACAGTTAATGAATTTTATTCTGGAAGATCTTTCACGATGGTATGTTCAGATAGTCCGGCCCCGTATGTGGCTTGAAGAGGATTCACCAGATAAAAAATTTGCCTACGAAACAATTGCATATTGTCTTCGGACCCTGTGTAGATTACTCGCTCCGTTTGCACCCCATATTACTGAGGCAATGTATGAAAACCTCCGGCTCCCGTCTGATCCGGTGTCTATTCATATGCTTTCCTGGCCTTCTGGGGATATCCGATTCATTGATGAAGATCTGGAACGCCGGATGGATGTTGTCAGGTCCTTTGATGAAGCAGTGGCAAATGCTCGTCAGGCAGGAAAAAGAAAACTCCGCTGGCCAGTTCAGAATGTCATTGTTGTTACCTCAAGTGAATCTGTGGCAGATTCATTTAGGAAAATGGAAGAACTGGCGAAAGATAGGGCAAATACACGAAACATTCAGGTAATTGTCGGTACCTGGGATCAGATGCGGTATAATGCTGAACCGGTAATGAAAAAGATCGGGCCCTCATTTGGAAAAACCGGTCCGGTTGTTAAAGGTCTAATAGAATCTGCAGATGGTACCCTGCTTCGGAAACAACTGGAAGAGTCTGGATCAGTTACCTTATCTGATGGAAAAGAGGAATTTGTCCTTACCGCAGAACATATGACCTTTACCAAGTCACTTCCTGATCAGGTGTTTGGTGCGGAGATGCCAGATGCTTCTGTCTATGTGGATGTAACTCTTACAGAAGATATTGAAGCTGAAGGATATTGTCGAGAAATCATCCGAAGACTTCAGGATATGAGAAAACAACTTGATTTGAATGTTGATGATAATATTATTATTGATGCAATCATCAGTGATGATCATGTGAGAAATCTCCTGACTAAAACATGGCAGGATCTCATGAAACAGGAAGTCAGAGGGAAGATATTGAAGATTCATTCAACTGTCAGTAGCAGAGATGCATCGTCTTTATTCCAGCTAGACCGGGAATGGGATATTGAAGGAGTGAATGTTACTCTGGGGATATCTCTGGCCGGTTAAACCACATTTTTTTAATAAAATATCGCCTCAATTCCTTCACAGTTAGGATTTAACCAGGACTCATACTTACTATCCGTACACCGTTTCATGGGTGCCTGGGTATATAATGATATAATAAATAAATAATTAATAACGAAGGATTAAAAAATATTAATGTATCCACTTAATATTTTACATAATAATTCCCGACCATCCGGTTTCCCAAATAAAGGAATTTCCTTGTCAATCATCACAATTCTTCTTGTTGTTATCGTCTTTTCATCTGTCTTCGGATTATACCCTTCTTTCTCGATAACATTCCGATAAACTAGAATACCCCGACGTTGCCAGGCAGGAGTCGTGGCAAGATTTACACCCCGCTGAAAACAGAATTCATGAAGTTCTGCTGCTTTCATTGCATGGAGCATGGAGGCTGCTTCCTGAGATGTATACCCTTCATCTTTCAGTAATTTCTGACTCCAGCCGTTCATGTGGTTTCGCCATGCTTCTTGTTGTCGCCAGGATAGATAGGATAGGACATGATCAGGAGTAACTGGGATAATTCGTGCATCAAATGAGACGGGCTCTTTGAGTTGTAGGGCTATCGTGAGGGCACTTGCTGCAAATGATGCGAGAACTGAGTCAATCTTTTCAACTCGTCCAAGATAGGGGCATTCAGTAAAGTACAGACTAATTTCGTCAGAAAAAGTATACCCAAATACTGGGGCGAACCCGGCATCTCCCAAGAGCCTGGATGTCACCTGTGTCATTGCGGCTGCGAACCGTTCGTCAAATGGTTCAATAAATGATAAATTCCGGGTTACCTGATGAAATGCCCGGCCATCAAGACGGACAATAATGGGAGATAGTGTCCGAAGGTCAGCATAGATCTCCCTCTCTTTCATAACCGAAATATTCAGAGATCCCCGTCACTTCTGAATAATTGGGGTACGTGGCGTATTACAATGACATCAGATATGCTTTTTACCAACCTGTATGGAACTTTGACACCTTTATGAGTCTTTACTTCTATTACTTCCGGATTCAGCTTACCCACCGCCAGAGCATCTATTCTTTTAGAATCAATATCCAGGATAATATCATCCACTTCTCCGATAAACATCCCGTTTTCAGAATATATTTTAAGTCCGATCAGGTCAGTTATCTGATTCTTCATACTGCATTGACATTACAACCGGATAGATAAAAAATGTTATCTTATTTTTTTTGAAGAAAAACATCTGATTACGAGATGATATGAAGATATGATTTTGAAAAGTTTGCAGAAAATATATATAATTCCATCCGGATTATTGACGTATGGCAGTAATGAGAGTTCTTACAATAATTGTCTTTTTGACGATTTGCTTTATTTCTATTAGTATTTCTGTATAAGCAGAGAGTAATCTCTCCGGAGCTTATGTGGTTACGGAGCTTCGGGATGAAGAGAGTGCACTTCTGTTCCATTCTGATTTATCTCGTATTACTACAACATTCAATGAAATGAAAGTATCAGGAAGCGCAGGCTGTAACGTATATAGTGCTATTTATAATGAGACCAGAGATAAACGTACAATCTCTGCTCCAATCTCAACATTGATGTATTGTGATCTTGGAGTTATGGAATCAGAAGCACAATATCTCAAGAACCTAGAAAAAGTAACTCTTTACAAAATTATTGGTAACAATCTTTTGTATGAAATAACCGGTGATACTCTGTTCTTTAAAGATGCTGTCGGTGAATCTCTGGCAGAATGGAAAGTCTATCAATCAGATTAATCTATACAATTTTATGTTTTTTTCAATTCATATCTTGGTTTTATGGATTTTGGCGAAGTGAAAGTTATACAGGTTATAATAGACTAATATTACAGGATATTATGGATGGCTCATTTAAAATCGGGCGGTTGTTTGGTATACCTGTCCTGATTCATTTTACTTTTTTACTTATTATTCCATTATTTGCCTGGATAATAGGGTCTGATATAGACTTTACAATACAAATGGTCAGCAATACTTTTCAAGTCGATATTGATGATTCTCTCATTATCTCCGGGTATATACCATATCTGCTGGGAGCAATTATTGCACTTGGGCTATTTGTCGGAGTTTTTATTCATGAGCTCTCTCATTCACTCATTGCACTTCGTGCTGGTATTCGGATTGATAGTATAACCCTTCTCTTTTTTGGAGGTGTTGCGGCTATTGAAGAACAGGAACCAGAACCGAGAACAGAATTTATAATGGCTCTGGCCGGGCCTCTTACAAGCCTTTGTATTGGTTTAACTTCTGCGGTTATTGTATATCTGATTCATTTCTTCATTACTTCAACGGCAGAAGCAGGGATTCTTATCTATATCTTCGGATATCTTGCGATATTGAATGTTCTATTATTTGCATTTAACCTGCTTCCTGCATTTCCTATGGATGGAGGAAGAGTTCTACGTGCATATCTGGCCGGACGAATGCCTCTGCATAAAGCAACATCGATAGCTTCCACAATTGGGAAGGGATTTGCCATTATGTTCGGATTGGTTGGACTACTCTTGTTTTCGCCAATTTTAATTTTAATTGCTTTTTTTATATATATTGGAGCAGGACAGGAATCAGCAGTTACCCGCTATAATTTCCTTCTGAAGGACGTTACTGTGGGAGATATAATGGCTCGACCGATTGTGGATGTCCAGCCTCAGATGCCGTTATCCGATGTGTTAGCACTCATGTACCAGACAAAACATCTGGGTTTTCCGGTAATTGACCGGGGTGTTTTAATGGGGATTATTACACTCACCGATCTTGCCCGCACTCCTGTTCTTGACCGTGATGCCATGCAGGTTCGTGATGTTATGACAAGAGAAGTGATTACCCTTCCACCTCATGCTCCGGTAATGGATGCACTTCGTATTATGACCAGACAGGATATTGGGAGAATCCCTGTTATGTCTGATGATAATATTCTTGGAATCGTAACAAAGTCTGATATATTTACAGTTATTGAACTTCGGGAAGTGTAAAATCCAGGATATTATCCGGAAGATGAACTCCTGCTACTTTTTCAAATGTAGTAAGGTTTTGGAATGGCCGTTTTGCCATAACCTGAACAATCCCTTTTTTTGATATACCTGGCAGCCATTTCAGAGCAGTATGAGAAAGGCTGTTTATTGGAATTGGGTACGGAAGTGCAGTTAGGGAACGCATCCCATGTCCAACAACAATCGTATCGATAACGGTGTGTTTTGGAAGAGAAAGTGGTATACCTACCAGGATAGGATATGTCCCCATCTGCCTACCAAATGAAATATCTCCTTCCTCTTCAATGATGACTGACCGGAGGATAGTATGGAGAGGAAAGACTTTTTTCAGCATAGGGAGATCAAATTGTTTCCGTGTCCAATCTTTGAACGCATGAAATATTTTCTCAGGAACCGGAAGTGCATTTTTTTCGTATGCTTTTGTTCCTTCAAAAGGCATTAACTGACGTATATTTACTCTTCGAATGAGGTATCCGGCTTTTTGGACATTTTCTAAAAACATTCGGTTTAATTCATATGTACGGGCTGTTTCTCCGGCTAGGCCTGCGATAAAATTTAATCCTGGAAGAATTTCAGGTATTCCGTTTCGCCTGACACTTCCGATCTCATGAACGATCCGGATAGCATCCATAACCATTTCAGGTGTGGCTTTGAGATTATTTGCTTCGATAACCTCAGGATCAGCGGTTTCCATACCAAAAGCAGCAATATCGCCAGGTGTATGATGTCTGATGATAACTGACAAGGCTTCCTTAGCTTTTTCCGGATGTCGAGCAATGGTTCCAGGATTAACATTGTCAATATGAAGGGTCTTCAGGTTTGGTGCAGCCACTCTGATGGACGAGAATAATTGTTCAAGAAGATCTGGTCTTGGAGTTGGGAATTCTCCTGATCCCGCATGCCAGGTCAGAATATCCGGTTGTCTTCCTATTCTGAAATGAACTGCTCCATTTTTTGATAAAGCTGCAATTTCGGATTTAATTCCTTCTTTTGATCTGTACTGAGGGGGACCATACAAGGGTTCAGTGCAAAAGGCACATCCTCCTGTAACCTCCCTGCTGCATCCCCGAGCTGTTTCTATCTCACACATGACATGGGGATAGCAGGGATGCTGTTTGATAATTTCAGATCCCAGAACTGACCAGGGATCTTCAGTCTGATAATCAAAAGAAGATGAAGGAATATTTCCTGAAAGCCACCGGTTTAAAGATCCGGCTGGAGAACCGATAAGCTGTGTATCCACATTGAATTCTCCTCTCTTATGGGCTATCTGGCCTCCACTTGATCCTGAACCAAATAAAATCGGCCCCCCAAGAAAAGTATGTGGCCTGGTGAGAGCTGATCCTATCTGTTGTATCTCCTGCCATGTTACCGGGATTCCGCCTAAATATTTACCTGGGACAGTCATACCGGCAATTATGACCACATAATCTGCATTACCGGCATCTGTTAAAAGACCTGGTTGTATCCGGATCTCATCTATTGTATGGTACGTTACAGAGATATCATGAGAGAGTAACACACCGGCAACGGTTCTGATATACGGAGAAATATATGGTGGAACACCAAGGCAGGCTGGTTCATCCACATATCCATCAATTATCCATGCCGAAGGATTCATACCCAAGTAATGAAAGCAGTTTTCCTGCCCAGAAAAGTTTTCCTTTTTTCATCGGTGTTACATCCGGATCATTGAGATCAAATCCGATGAGGTGAATTTCACGTGCCTGCAATTCATGTGCCATGTAAACTGCCCGGTCACCATCAGTAAAACCTCCGAAATTATATACATGAGAGAATGGTTTTCCCTGAGTTGTCAGGATCAAAGGTCCTTCAAATTTTGGTACCCATGAGTACAGCCTCGGAATATTATCACCATGTGCATGAACTACCAGAATTGTTCCATTTTTGTTGAGATTTATTGCATAATCATCAATCCCGTCAAGATCAGTAACAATCACATCCGGAGTAATGTTATTTTGAATTAATACTCCAGCAGCGGCATCAGCTGCTATGATAACTCCAGAGATTTGAGATAATTCGTTTCGAAGGGAAGGAGCATTCCCACAGACTGTGACGATGGAATTTTTTATGCGATGAGAAATGAGCTGGTATGCATTCCCGGTTGTCAGACTTGCTAGGATTTGTGCAGCTCGTTCATCATCAGACGGATCAAAGGAGAAATAATCACAAATTTCCTGGTATATTGGCTCCCATTCCTCATACTTCACTCTCCTCATCCTCCAGGAGACCAACCAGCCGGTAAAAATTTTGTAATACTGGATCTATGACAAGATGGAGAAGTTCTTCCTTTTCCTTTACATGAGAGAAGACATAAAGGGGGATGCTTGCTGCAGCCATGGTTGCATGTCCACCGGCATCACCAACATCTGAGAAAGCTTCGCTCATCACATTGCCAAGGTTGAGCCGTAGGTCACGGTTTCTTCCTGACATAATGATTGCATCTTCGGTGATTCCATAAACCAGCGCGGTGCTGATCCCTTCAAGATTAATCAGAAGATCTGCTGCCTGGGGAAGGGCATCGCGATTTCTGACAAAACCCACATTTGAAAAAAGGTACCCATTTCTGGTTTTTCTGTTTTTTATCGCCGCCCCGATAATATCAATAGTTTCATGAGAATACTGGGGTGACATGATCTTTTCAAGAAGATCCGCATCACTGAATTCCAGAAGATAAGCAGCATATTCGAGATCATTTGGGGATACATTTCTTCTGAATTGTTTTGTATCTGCCCTGATACCATAGAGAAGAGCAGTTGCTACTTTCTCATCCGGTTCTATATTGAGTTCTTTGAGATATTCGGTCAGAATTGTTGCACAAGCACCAACATTCTGTCTGATATCAATAAAATGTGCTTTGTCGAGGTTTGTGATATCTTCCTGATGATGATCAATGATGATATCCACCGGCATGGAATGGATAAGCCCGTTATTTGCACCTGGACCTTTACTATCAACAAGTGCGATGTGCGTACATTCATTCAGCACTTCTTGCCGGAGTTTTTCCATTCTGATATCAAGAAGGTTTACGAGTGTCCGGTTTTCCTGGTGTCCGATGATTCCATCATAAATTATTCTGGTCTCAAGGTTTGGATTTGCCCGTTTTGCGATTGCCGAGAGGGCCATTGCGCTGGCTATTGCATCAGGGTCCGGGTTTGTATGTGTTACTATTCCGAATACTCCAGACCAGGAGGCGAGCAGTGCAAACAGATCACGTGATAAATGGTGTTTTTCCAGTCGATGCAAATGTTCTATTGCTGCTTTGGCAACGACATGCTGCGGGTAGAGCACAAGGTCCGCGCCCTCTTCCATCAGAAGTTTTTCATTGATCGGATCCTGGGCACGGGCTACAATGTGGACTTTTGGATATTTTTTTCTGATTGTTTTCAAACCAGCGATATTTGCCTCATGATTGTCACTGACTACAAAGGCTATATCAAAATTATCGATTCCCTGCAACATTTCCGAATCGGTCAGATCGCGGAGGAATGCTTCTATTTTCTGCTCTCGTAACTCTTGAACCCGTTCAGGGTTGCTATCCATGCAGAGCAGTCTGCCACCTTCTTTCTTGAGTTCTTCAAGTATCAGGTATCCGACACTTCCGCAACCGCAGATGAGGTAGGTTCTGATCCCAGGTGACGGTGCAGGGCTGAATCCAGGCATATTCAGGTATAGGTTGGATTATAGAGGTATAAAGGGACGTAAGAAATGTATATATACTAGCTAAACCAACATGTTATGGCACAACGGGTCTGTAGCTTAGTCGGTAGAGCGGCGGACTCTTAATCCGCAGGCCAGGGGTTCGAGTCCCTTCAGGCCCGCTCGTTGTTCTTTTTTTCAAAATCATTAGATCGATTATTTAACTTTCTCTCTCTATAAATTCTCTGATGACTGGTGAAGAACCAGAATATGTTGAAGTAACCTGCCAGCACTGTAGCGGGGAAGGTTGTTGTTTTTGCGATAAGAAAGGCACCGTTTCTGTGAAATGGCCTGAAAAGATGTGCCGCCATTGTAATGGAGTCGGGTGTATTTATTGTGGATATACCGGGTGGGGTGGCCTGAAAGGAAAATACGATTAACCTGGCAAAAAATAGAGTGCGACAACAGATGTCTATGGGATTAGGGGGGATATGAAGTCAATTTTCAGACCAAATCCGGAAAAGATGAGACTTAAAGGGGATCTGAGTGGTCTTCTCCGGTTATTGGATCCGAAGTATGATACAGATTTACGGATCGAAGCAATACTTGCGCTTGGACGAATGAAAACTCCTGTCGCAGTAGATGAACTGATTCAACTCTTTCATGATCCGGATGATGATATCAGAACTGCTGCTTCGAATGGGCTTGTCCTAATAGGAACTGAAGCACTGGGCCCCCTTGTGGCTTCTCTCTCAACCAGTGATGATATCACTGCCGGGATGGTACATGTTGCTCTGACCACTATGGGCGATGAAGCAGCTCAGGAAATTATTTCTCATATTCCTAATCTTCAGGGTATTGGATTTGAACGAGCAGGTTTTATTCTGAATTCAATGGGACCGAAAGTAATTCCTATTCTCATTGATTCATTTGGAACGCAGGATCCAACCACGATACGGTTTATTGAAGGATTGTTTGAAACATTTGGCAGAGCAGCAATTCAACCTTTGATTCGGGGACTCTCTCATGACCAGGAAGAAGTCAGGGCACGTATATCAGCTTACCTTATCATTCTCGGAGATCAGGTCGTTCTTGATCTACTGAGTTCCTGTGCCCAGGATGAAGACTGGCTTCGTGAATTGAAATTTTACATAATCAGTGAAATTGGAAAACCTGCTTTAGATCCATTGTATCTGGGTTTAAAAGATCCAAATCCGGTGATTTCCTCAATGGCCCAGAAGGCATTTTTGGAGTACGGTGAGTCAGCTATCGTACCTTTGATATCTGGTTTGTATGACTCTGATATTGAGGTTCGGAAAGTATCTGAAAATGCTCTGATTCGTATAGGTGAGCCTATTGTTCCGCACCTCATTGAAGAGTTATCATTCAGGCGGGATACAGAAAGAGAACCAATTGTATCTGCGATTCAGCATATAGGGGAGCCAGCTATTCCCTACCTCATACAAAACCTCAATCAGGCAAAAGGTGAGAGGTTAAAGACTCTGATTCAGATACTTTCCCGGATGGGGGCCATTACACTTCCCTATCTTATTGGGTCGGTAAAAGAGCAGTCTGAAACTAGTTCTCTGAGAGAGGCATTTCTTTCAATGGGGCGGTTGGCATTTCCATTTCTGGAGGAAGCATCTGAACGGGAACGAGGAAAAACCGCAATTTTTGCCGTAGATCTTCTACGAAGAATTGATCCGGTCCGTTCAGTTGAACCTATGGTAACTGCACTCTATCATCCTGATAAGGAGGTCAGGGAGACCGCTTTAGAAAATCTTGTAGAGTCTGGGGAAATTGCGATTCCACGACTCGTTCAGGTACTGGGTTCTGGAAATGAGGACGCGGTGGAGCTTGCCAGGATGGCCCTTGTCAATAATGGTGAACCGGCAGTCCCTCATCTTATCGATGCTCTATCTGATCCAATGGGGTCAAATGTCTCATTAGTAAAGGAAATTATTCGTGAAAATGGAGTAAAGGCTCTTCCGTATCTAATTCCTCTGATGGTTCCTGGAAAAGATGGAAGTAGGGATGTGACTGAGCTTATCGAAGAAACGGGGTTAGATGCCACACCCTATCTTCTCGATGCGTTACATAACGCTGGTCCTGATCTTGCTGAACCAGTTAAATCTCACCTGACTGTTTTATTTCAGAAGGATCCGGAGACATTTGTAAAACGACTTTTCACTGGGAGCTCACTGGATACTGACCTTATGTATAGTTTGGTTTATCCTTCTCCACAGGTTATCATCCCATTCCTGATTGATATTTTCCAGGGTGATGATAGTTCAAAGGCATTGGTAGCCGGAGATCTTCTTTCACGGTTTGGAAAAGATGCTTTAGATCCTTTCATTACTGCATTACGAAATGAATCTGATGATGATAGAAAACTCGAAATTACCAGTTTCTTAATTCGCATTGGGCCGGATGCTATTCCGACGCTGGTTTCCCTGCTTGGGGACGAAAACCTGGCACCATATGCCATGGCTGCATTAAGTGCAATTGGAGAACCTGCTGTTCCTGCCCTTCTTCCTCTCCTGAAAAGTTCAGATCCTGGAGTCCAGCAGTATACCATTCTTGCATTAACTCGTATTGGACCACCAGCTGCTACTGCTCTTATGGCTCTGATGCAGGAAGATGAGGGTCTTGTTCCGCTTATCAGTCGGATTTTAGCAGAAATGGGTGGAGCTGCCCTTCCAGAATTAATACAGGAACTTCAGGCATTACAAGCTGAAGGCCAGGAAGGAAGTAGTCGTGGAATTGCGGTAATGTCTCTCATCACTGAGATCGCACTTTCAAAACCATCAGATCTCAAACACCTTTTTGCTATAGAGGATCCGCTACTCACCGGTATGTTTGAACGGATTTTCATAAGCAAAGGAGAGCAGATCCTCCCATCTGTTCTGGAAGCGGTGATGAATGAACCTGATATTCCACACCTTGCATCTTCAATCTTTATCTCGATGCGCTCTCCATCACAAACTACCGTTACCAGACTACTAAAATCTGTAGAACCAGGCGATCGGCGGAAGATTGCTCTCCTTAAAATTCTGGGAATTCTTAAAGATCCATCATCTCCATCACTCATGTATGATACACTGCAGGATCCTGATCAAAACATCAGGATGACTGCTATTCGTGAACTTGGAAAATTCGGACGTGAGGCATTAGAACCACTTACCGATGCTATGCATGATCCTGATCCAAAAGTCCGTGCGGCTGCTGTAGAGTCTCTTGGTGACATCGGACTTCCTGTGTTAGACCAGCTTATCACTGCATTAAAAGATCAGGATGGTAATATCCGGGCTGCTGCTATTACTGGGATTGCTAAAATTGGAGAACCCGGTCAGTTTATGCTTGTCCAGTCGCTTGATGACAAAGACAGGAATGTCCGAATGGCGGTTGCACGATTGCTTGAAAAGAGTGGATGGAAACCAAAATATACGACTGACAGGCTCAGTTATCTCTTTGCGAAAGAGATGTTTGATGAACTCATTCGTATTGGTCCACCAAGCGTGGATACATTAGCACGAGGACTTCACGATGATGATGCAGAAATCCGGGAAAAATCTCGGGATGCTCTCACCATTATCAGGGACTCAATAAAGGTTTAACAACAAAACATACTAGCAGAATAGAATCGTATGGGTACTGTCGGAGGAGAACCATACGTCCATGAATCATATCATCTCTATCCATGATCTGGACAGGGGCCAGATAGACAGGCTCCTTTTCAGGGCTGGAGAAGTAACCAATGAATATGCAGGAAAGGAACCGCTCAAAGGAAAAATTCTCGGTCTCCTCTTTTTTGAACCAAGCACCCGGACACGAATGTCATTTGAATCGGCCATGCTTCGTCTGGGCGGCTCATGTATGAACCTTGGCGGTGTGGAAGTTAGTTCAATGGCAAAAGGAGAGACACTTGCTGATACTATCAGAGTTGTCAGCGGGTATGCTGATGCGATTGTGCTTCGCCATCCAAAAGTCGGTGCTGCACGTCTTGCAAGTGAATTTTCAGATATTCCAATTCTGAATGGAGGAGACGGAGCTGGTCAGCATCCATCACAAACTCTTATTGATCTGTATACCATCCGGCAGTCAATGTCTCTTGATAATATTAACATCGGATTAATTGGCGATCTGATGTATGGGCGGACCACCCATTCACTGGCATATGCACTTACCCATTATAATGCCAGAATCCATACAATCGCCCCGAAAGGGCTTGGACTTCCGGATTCTATACGCGATAACCTTGAGGAGCGTGGCTCGTCTGTTATCGAACATGACTCAATCGAGGAGATTATCGAGGAACTTGATGTCATATATGTAACCCGCCTCCAACGGGAAAGGTTTCCAGATCCTGCCAAGTTCTTTGATGTTTCGTCAAGTTATCGTATTACTCCATCACTTTTGTCTGATGTAAAAGAACACCTTGCAATTCTGCATCCGCTTCCACGAGTAGATGAGATAGATCCAGCTGTTGACTGCCTGCCATATGCCCGGTATTTTGAACAGGCAAGAAATGGTGTTCCGGTCAGAATGGCCATGCTCACCGAGGTGATGTCATGACCGATGATGAACCGAAACGAACCCTGGTTATTAGTACTATTGAAAACGGGACGGTAATTGATCACATAAATGCAGGAGAAGCATTGACTGTTCTTCGTATTCTTGGAATTACGGGGAGCACACAGGAATGTGTCAGTGTTGCAACTAATGTTATCAGTAAAACCCATGAAAAAAAGGATGTAGTAAAGATTGAGAACAGGGAATTAAAAGCAAAAGAAGTTGATTGTATCGCTCTTGTCGCTCCCAATGCCACGATTAATATTATCCGGAACTTCAGGGTCATTGAAAAGAAGGGAGTAATAATCCCTCCGGTATTGATTGGTGTGTTACGGTGCCCGAATCCATGTTGCATTACCAATACCAATGAACCGGTTTTAAGCCGGTTTGAGATGAAGAGAAAAAAGGCAGTGTGTTCTTATTGTGATGCTGTCATTTCTTCAGATATTTCAGCACATATCATCTGATTCATCTTCTTTTCGCTCATCTTTCTGGATGAGCCTTCCATGGATATCTATTTCACCACGCCAGATACGAGTGCTTGAAATCCACCGTCCGTCTTCTGCAAGAACACACCGTATCATGTGAATTTCAATACATGGTTTCCCCCGTTCACGCCGTTTCTGATTGATATTTTTACCAACCGGAAATGTTTCTTCACTGACAACCAGGGCATCAAAATCAGCATCCAGAGTCGAACCATATTGATCATGCAGTTCTTCGATTTCCCACCGGGTTATGGTTCTCAAAGAGCCGATAAATTCGACTAAATCCTGGTGGCGTTCTGCATATGGATGAATTGGATGAGTTTTTCGATTAGCAAAAGAATCACTGGTCAGGCCTATTATTACCTTTCCTTCAGGAGTTGCCAGATCAAAGGCGCGTTTGATGAGGAGCCGGTGTCCATCATGCAGAGGATCAAAAGTGCCCCCCACCATTATTTTCATAGAAGTACTGTTTCATGCAATTTTATAAAATCTGGTACCATTTGTTCATCGATCATATGCATCAATCTGGTTTGAAGAAATCATTTCAGTTGTAGTTCTCATTGATTCAATCAATCAGAATAGGATTTAGAACTAATTACTGAGGCTATTATAGTATGCCAGACCTAAGGTATAAGAAACGCAACTCTCTCCTTCTCAAGGGTCTGTTGCATGTCTCCAAAATTGTGAACGTCTTATGCAGATCCATCAGAATATTCCTAAGGCTGCCTTCATTGCACCAAATGCTACGATAATCGGTGATGTGGAGGCTGGCTCCGAGGTTAATGTCTGGTACGGAGCAGTCATCCGTGCAGATAAAGACCTGATTACTATTGGAGAGCGATCTAATATTCAGGATAATTGTGTTGTCCATACCTCGAAAGGACATCCGGTACGGATAGGAGATGATGTATCCGTAGGTCATGGCGCAATCCTTCATGGATGCACAATTGGGAATACGGTTCTTATTGGAATGGGCGCTATTGTTTTAAATGGGGCTGTAATTGGTGATAATACTATTATCGGAGCTGGAGCAGTTGTTACTGAAAGAAAAGTTGTTCCCCCCGGTTCATTGGTTTTAGGTATGCCTGGAAAGGTAATCAGAACAATTTCTGATGAAGAGATCACCGGAATTAAAACAAATGCATCTGAATATGTAAAACTTGCACGGGTACATGCACATGAATGAAGCGGTTGTAATCGGCGGAGGTATTGCAGGTATTACAGCAGCTCTTGATATCGCCGGACATGGGATACACGTTTCCTTAATCGAGCGTGAAGCAAGTATCGGCGGTCATATGGCTATGCTGGACAAGACATTTCCGACCAATGATTGTTCAATGTGTATTTTAAGTCCGAAGATGGTTGAGGTTGAACGGCATCCGAACATTACTTTGTATACTTGCACCGAGGTAACGGCGATTGAAGGAGAAGCCGGGAATTTTTCCGTCCATGTTACCAGCCATCCCCGGTTTATAAAGGAAGAAGACTGCACCGGCTGTGGTGATTGCGTGGAAGTCTGTCCGGTGGAAGTGTATAACCGGTTTGATGCTGGAGTCGGTGTTAGAAAAGCGATCTATAAAGCTCATCCACAGGTAGTTCCGAATCTTGTTATCCGTGACAAAGATCACTGTATTGATTGTGGTCTTTGTTATGATGTCTGTGGGAAGCAGGCAGTACTCCGTGATAATGAAGATACCGAGAAGGATTTTATTCTGAATGCTGGAACCATCGTTATTGCAACCGGTTATGATGTCTTTGATGCCAGGAAGAAAACCCCTTATAAATATCTCTCTATACCTGATGTCATCACCAGCCTAGAATTTGAACGAATTATCAATGCCAGTGGACCGACTGGCGGAAAAATAAAAAGGATCTCTGATGGACGGGTACCAAAAGAGATTGTGTTTATACAGTGTGTGGGATCACGAGACATTCCCCTGGGTTGTCCTTCTTGTTCAGCAGTGTGCTGTATGTATGCAATAAAAAATGCCATGCTGATTAAAGAGAAATCTCCTGATATAAGAGTGAGTATTCTTTACATGGATATCAGAGCATATGGCAAGGGGTATCAGGAATATTATGACCGTGCTGAAGCACTTGGTGTCCGGTTTATCAGGGGGATGCCAGGGGATATCTATTCAACCAATGGGACAGTTTCTGTGGTTGTCGAAAATACCGAGACAAAGGAAGTAGAGAAGATAAATGCTGATCTTGTTGTTTTATCAGTTGGAATTCGTCCGAATGAAGATGCATCGGCTATTGCTGAAAAATTTGGTATTACCTGTGATGATACCGGGTTTTTCAGCTGCGCAGATGAGAAATGCGGACCTGTCAAAACATTAAAACCCGGGATTTTTATAGCAGGAACATGTAAAGAACCGATGGATATTCCGGATTCAGTCATGGAAGGCGGGGCTGCTGCTATGCAGGCAGTTATGACCATGATGCGTGGGTAAGCATGGAGCCACTTCGTCCCATTCTCTTCCACCCCCATATTCCATCAATAGAATATATTGAACAGACATTGCTTCCTGATGTATATGAAGTAAGAACGGCGAGTACTGTTCAGGATTTAGCTGATGCAATAAAGCGGCTCGGAATTCGGGGGGCTCCTGCCTTAGGATGTGCGGGGGCATGTGGGGTTGCCTTATCAGCTCTGCTTTCAAGGGATGATTCTCTTCCTGAATTTTTATCTGGTGTCAGGTCTGATGCAGATCTCCTTCGAAGTACTCGCCCTACTGCAGTAAATCTTTTTTATGGTATTGATCAGGTTCTTTCTGCAATAGAATCATCAAAATCCATAGAAGAAGCAAAAAGTCATGCGGTAGATGCAGCACATGAGGTTATTGAAGCGGACCGTCGGACTTGTCATGCAATAGGAAAAACAGGCCTTTCAATTGTTCCGGAAGGTGCCCGAATACTAACTCATTGTAATGCCGGAGCTCTTGCTTGTGCTGAATGGGGTACTGCTCTGGGAGTTATCCGGTCTGCCCATGAATCTGGAAGAAATATCTCTGTTTATTCTTGTGAGACTCGTCCACTTTTGCAGGGAGCACGATTAACTACATGGGAGTTGCTTCGTGACGGTATTGATGTGACCCTCATTACTGATTCCATGGCAGCAGTTCTTATGAGGAAAGGAAAGATCGATCTTGTTGTCGTTGGTGCTGACCGGATCGTATCTGATGCAGTTTTTAATAAAATTGGAACATACATGCATGCGGTCTGTGCAAAAGCACATAATATCCCTTTTTACATTGCTGCTCCCCTCTCTACATTCGATGAAGAGAGCCGGGAGGATTTGGTAATCGTAGAAGAGCGGAATCCGGAAGAAGTACGACGCGTTCGGAATTGTATTACCGGTCCATCAACTGTTCCGGTCTGGAATCCTGCATTTGATGCTACTCCGGCAGATCTTATTACAGGAATTATTACCGAATATGGAATATTTTCCCTTCCCCGTGATCTTGATACAATTTGTCAATTAAAGAAGGGAAATAAAGTCGTGGTCTAATAATATGTTGAGTCTTCTTCAGCCCTATATGCCTGTTATAATTCTCATTGGAGAATTGACAATTTTAATTGCAATATCAATTGTAATTCTTGGATTTATTCTGTTACTGCTTACTGCTTATGCAATAAAATCAGGGAATATTTTATTCCCCCGGTTCATGAGAGCCGGTCTTCTCTTTCTGGAAGGAATGATGCGGGGAATGTTTCGTCTGTTTGGATTTGAAGACAGTGATTTTTTAAGAATTATTGTGACTCTTCAAAATACTCTGAACCGCAAAGCATTCATGGCAATTCCGGTTACGGAGCGGGCTGTATTTATGCCTCAGTGCCTTCGTTCAAATGCGTGTCCTGCCCATCTTCATGATGAAGGGCTCAAATGTCGTGAATGTGGATTATGCCGGGTAGGAGAAGGGAAACGATTCCTTGAACTCCTGGGATACCGGGTATTTATCGTTCCAGGTTCATCTTTTATCAAACGAATGATTAAGCGGTATCGTCCACGAGCGATCATCGGTATCGGCTGTCTTCTTGAAGTAAAAGAAGGAATTGAGATGTCAACACAGATTGACATTATCGCGATGGGTGTTGTAAACTCTTCAGATGGGTGTGTCGAGACATCCGCCGATTGGGATCAGGTATATCGGATCGCATTGCTTGGTGTTGATCCAAAAAAAGTGCCTGATGAAATGAAAAAATATCTTGAATTATAATAAAATTGCAGATCCCAGAAAAACCAGAAGGGATGCAAACATACCTGTTTTTAATATCTTTGAACTTCGTGCCTGAATAATTTCTTCAGAATTTTTTGCAGATAATCCTTTTATTGAACCATATAGGAGAACGAAGTCAACAAGGAGAATTGCAGCCAGATAGACTATTCCCCATCTGTATACAAGCAATATGCTGATGATGACACCAAATATCGTACTTGCAAGAGCTAGGAGAAGTGTGGGCCGAATACCATACACAAGCGGAAAGGTCCGAGCTCCATGCTCTTTGTCACCTGGCATATCTTCTGCATCTTTGATAAGTTCACGTGCCAGCATCAATCCAAAGGTTGCCCCGGCCACTGGCAAGACGGTAATAATTCCTGAAATTCCTTCAATCGCACCACCAAAGAGGAAGATACTGGCAGCAAGGTATGATACAGAAATATTTCCTATGAGGGGCATTCCCTTCAGATATGCAGCATATAACCAAAGAAGTGCTGAATTGCCCAAAGCAATGCAGGTGAGTGGGACTGGTGTGAAGAGAATTGCAATAGCATTTCCTGCGAAAAATAAAAGAACAGCATAAATGAGGGCATATGACGGAGAGATCAATCCTGCAGGGATGGGTCTGTCCGGTTGGTTTATTGCATCAATATCACGATCATAATAGTCATTGATAACATTCCCTGCACCGGTGATTAACAGGACAATTAAAAATATAAATAAGAATTCTGCTGGAATTGTTCCGGTAGCTATCACAGTAGCTAATATTCCGGCAAGTCCTGCGACCACAGAATTTACCGGTCGGGTAATAGAAAGATATGCTGCGCCGTTCATCTCACACCTTTTTCAAAAAAGAATACGGACGTGGAGGGATTTGAACCCCCGGCATTCAGCTTAGGAGGCTGACGCCATATCCTGACTAGGCCACACGTCCTGCCTTATTACATGTAGCAGGGATAGGTATAAGATTATCGAACACCATTTGTAGCGGAATGGACCTCACCTGGGTCACGGAAGGCAGGACCACCATTGCAGTGCCCTGCCAGAATCCTGACGTTCCTTTTCCGCCTGGTACTGCGCCAGTCTTTTACAACTCCCGAATGGCACTCAACCGGGACACCACAGTCCTGATTGTCAGACAGACAAATCCTCATTCCTACCTTGATGCAATGGCTGCTTCAGGGATCCGGGGATGTAGAGTTGGGTATGAATCTGAAGTACCAGTTACCCTCAATGATCGGGATCCGCTTGCCATTGACCTCATCACGCATAATGTGCAGTCTCTCGGGATTGATGCTCATGTAACGTGTCGGGATGCAAATAGTCTGATGTCTGAAGAAAAATTCGGGTTTGTAGATCTGGATCCTTTTGGGACTCCGGCACCGTTTGTTGATGCAGCAATCCGTTCCACCGGAAAATATCTGGGAGTTACCGCGACTGATACAGCTCCGTTATGTGGTGCCCATCTGAAAGCCGGAATACGAAGATACATGGCACGACCACTCAATACTGAATACCATACAGAAGTTGGGCTTCGAATACTTCTTGGAAATGTTGCCAGGCATGCTGCAGTGTATGATAAAGGTGTTACCCCGCTTTTTTGTTATGCGCATGAACATTTTGTCAGACTCCATCTTCAACTAAAAAGTAGTGCCACAGCTGCAGACAAGAGTATTGCACGACTTGGATATGTGCATCAGTGTCCGAAATGTCCGTACCGGATGGAAGAACAAAAGTTCTTCCCGGGAACATATACATGTCCATTATGCGGAGCCTCTCTTACTCCGACTGGCCCTTTATGGACCGGATCTATTCATGATCCTGATATTCTGGCGGGTATGATCCGGGATAGCGAGACATTTACTGCTGGTGATCCTGCTGGTTTGTCAAAACTTTTAGCAGTATGCAGGGATGAACCTGATATCTCCTTTAGTTATGATTACCACAAACTAGGGAAGTATTATCGGCTCTCACCAGGACCGATTGATGTGTTGCTGAACCGATTAAGAGATAAGGGGTATTGTGCTGGTCGGGTCCATTATTCCGGGTATGGAATTAAGACCGATGCACCATTGGAAATAATCAGAGATTGTCTCATTCAATGAGTAATTTATCGTTCGATGATTATCTGCAGGATATCTCCATCATCCAGGGAATGTGCAATCCCAACCCGTTGTGCCTCATGCTTCACTGATGTACCCCATACTCTTGCATATCTGAATTTATCGACAAAGTCACGGTGAAGTTTCCGGCAGACATCTTCTATTTTTGAACCTATTCGCATGATGAGTGGTTCATCCATATCTGCCGGTCCAGCCTGTGGTTTTAGGTATATCCGAATAAATCCGAGTGCATCATAGACAGCATCCTTTAATTCTTCCATGTGATATCCGGTTGCTGCAGATATCATAAGCGGATTTTGTCCAAACCGTTCGGTAAGATCCTCTTCGATCTTTTTTCTATCTTTCTCATCGATAAGGTCAACCTTATTGACCGCGATGATTGCAGGGATATATACTCTGCTCCCCATGATTGCATCGATCAGGTCATCCTGGGTTGCATTGCCTCTGATGAGAATATCAGCACTTGCAATACGGTTCTCAGTCAGGATTGATCTGACTTCTTCGATATCAAGATCCAATGTACCCACTGCATTCAGGCGTACACCCCCTCGTGAGGTTTTCTTGATGGTGATGTCAGGTTTTGGAACGTTTACCCGTATACCTGCATCATAGAGTTCGCGGAAGAGGACATCGACGTGTTTTTCATTGAATACGTCCACAAGAAGGACGATCATATCTGCATTCCTGACAACGGCAATTACTTCTTTGCCCCGACCTTTTCCCATCGCGGCACCTGCGATCAGTCCGGGAATATCCAGGAGCTGAATCTTTGCGCCTTTGTGCTCAAGAGCGCCGGGAACCACAGTCAATGTTGTGAATGCGTATGCTCCAGTCTCACTTTCAGTGCCTGTAAGAACGTTCAGGAGCGTGGATTTACCAGTAGAAGGAAATCCGACGAGAACCACCGTAGCATCGCCGGATTTTTTGACAGCATACCCCTCGCCGCCACCTCCGGCTTTCATTGCACGGTTAACGGCATCCTCTTTCATCTTGGCGAGTTTTGCTTTTAAACGCCCGATATGCTTTGAGGTCGCCTTGTTATAAACGGTATTCTGGATCTCGTCCTCTATTTCCTTGATTTGATCCTCAATACCAGCCATGTATCCTAATAAGTTCCTCTCTGTGATTCTTATATCTGTGGGATCATTGTTAGAAAAATCGGTTTATTTATATATGACAAATGACAACATTTAGAGGCACAGCTGATATAGTGTAGGGGTCAATCATGCAGGACTCTCACTCCTGCGACTGGGGTTCAAATCCCCATATCAGCATTTTTTCTTCTAATTTTCTTTTAAATTTTAAATTATTAGCGGAATATTTTTTTTCAGGCCGATACATCATGGCTGACAATAGAAAGATTGTAGTCCTGGAATCATTCACATGGAATTCTGAAGAAGAAAATATCAAAATTCATAAGAAACCTTGATTCGCATCTTATGGATTTGCTCATAAAATAATACTGCACGAATCGGTGTAATCTCGCGAAAAATTTCCATGAAAAAAGCGATATTCAGATTCTTATTACAGATGCTTAGTCCCTTGTTTAGTATGAAAATCAACCTTACTTATCTCGCTGGATTATTGAGAATTCGTAATAATTCAGGAAGGTCATTTTTTACAGACTGCCAGATGATATCGGTATCAATCTTCGCATAAGAATGAATAAGAAAATCGCGTGTCTTTGCATATTCAGACCATGGTATTTCAGGATATCGATCTTTGGTATCTGAAGATACTAATTTTGCAGCCTCACCTATCACTTCTAGACACCGAATCAGGGCATACTGAAGTTGTCTATCCTTCATAAGATCTTCCCTAGATCTGTTTCCTAGAAAGGAGATAGCATCAGAACACATTATTTGAATATCTTTGAGAAGGGAGAGATCACGATCCATATATTCTCACCATGGTTGAGAGAATCTCTTGTTTTAGAAATGGATTCATAAAATCATCAATCGCCTTACGAGTGATGATATCAACCTTTCTTCCAAAGGAATTCTCCAAACTAGTTTGCAGTGCTGCAAGCTTGAGAAGTGTTATCTTTGCATCGGGCTTAAATTCGACAATTAGATCAATATCGCTCTCTTCAGAATAATCCTCACGGATTGCAGAGCCAAATATCCATAATGAGGAGATATGAAACTGAGGGATAATCGTTGTTTTGATATCTGATGGAATTTCTGGAATGTTCATCGTTTATCCAAACCGTCAATTAGTAGTACTATATTCCTTGTACCATAGATATCAGTATTGGCTCATAATACTCTCGTAATTCTTCGTAATCTGCTCCAAGAAATCCACGTCAATCTCTTCTCAATCGTTGACACTTATATGTATATATCAAGATTCAGGAGATATCATTTCCCCTCGATCTCTGGTTGTTTAACTCTTTTTCTGACCGTTCACATATCTCTCGCTGGTTGGCTTTTTCTTTTTACGGCTAAAATAACCGATACTTAATATGAATATACCCTCTATCTATTGAGCCGGTTGAAAAAATCTTTCATCGATCAAATAAACCGAGAGGGTTTGCCTGATATGAGATCGATGATGGGGATGCGATCGCCTGGCAGGATCCGGGTGATCACTTTGGGATGTGTGAGACCTGCTTCTCCCAGCTCTGCGAGTCAGAGGTGAGAACGTGATCACTCCCCTGGCCGTGGACCGGTTTCCAGTCTTCCGGAGTATCTACTGCCCGCATACCCTCGGGCAATGTCCGCTGCACCGCTGGCAGATGAACTGCCTGGCATGCGACCGGTATTCCTGGGTAAGGAGGCTTGTGTTTGGGGGTTCTGCATGAAACTGTCCCGAAGGCCGATCATTGAAGCCTGTTTCACGAAACGGTATCCTCACCTGAAGTTCGTGCAATGTTTGGTCCGGAGAAACCGGATCTGTGAATTATCCGGGAAAGGGATCGGGTATCTCCGGGTCTGTCCACTGAAGGAGGCCTGTGCAGCTTGCTGATGCCCTCCAGCTGGTCCGGAGTGAATACCCTGTCTTCGGCATAGAAAGCTCACGGGCATATTATCACCGGAACCGTGAAAAGATCCTGCAGCGGAGGAGAGAGAAGAGGTTTCTGAACTTTTGCGGACCAGAGGCTGCAAGGTCCTGACTGGAAGGAGTACTTCCCTCTGGAGGTGTGTTATGGAAAGGTTTGCGGTTGTTCGAGAGTGTTTGTCTCGTTCGCTGGAGAATCTTGGGCGGTTCCGGGTTGTAGGGGAGATGATTGTGATATACCTGGATGGGATCGGATCGTTTCAGGTCGAGATAGCCCAGGTTATCCCGGTTCTTCTCCGGTTAGGGGATGAGGTAATCCGGGACCGGGTGGGAGGAGCAGTCGGTATGATGAGTCTGTCCGGGAGGGGGAAAGGAGTGAAGGTGGTTAATCGGGAGCGGTTGTATGTGGTTCCGGTCCGGAGGGTAAAGCGAGTACTGGAGGGGAAGGAGAAGAAGGGGGCGGTGTTTGAGGTGAGATAATTAATTAATTAATGAGGAAAGATGTAATGACTAAAAAATTATGACAAAACATTATTAAATAACTCAATGAGGTCCAAAATTTCGTATTTTTCTATTGGAGATAATTTATCACTATGAATTATCGATTGGTTGAAATTGTTGATTATATACGATTTTTCTCTTTGAACTGTTAAATCGTGAAGCAATTTTACAAGTAAAACATTTCGTGAATCTATTTTCTCAGGTTTTTGCCATAATAATTCTGTGAATTGTATTCCAACACTAGTTGAAGAATCGATATCAGATTTACCTTCTTTCAAGCATTCGAGAACTTCAATAAATGGAGATTTAATATCCCATTCAGCTAGTTCCGCGGCTTTCAACAAAACATAAGAATTAACACTTGTGTGGAAATAATGACGCAAAATAAGTTGAATTGTAAATTTTTCTAGTTGATCAGACGTGATCATATTACTAGCAAACAGGTCCATTAACAGAACCTGTGTCCAAACACACGAGCAGGAGTATAGTTGTTTAGCAATTGCCTGAAGGAGTCCATCGTCAGAAAAGAGAATATAATTCGGTTGAGATGCAACAAGAATTGTATCAGTAGACGATTCCCCAAAAAGATTATTATATTCCTCTTTCTTTGTCGATTTTAGATTCAAGGCTGGATAACAAGGGATTATTTCACATTTTAATCGGACCCATTCCAACATTTTCTCGAGGTTCTCTCTCGCCTTTTTTATTTGGTCAGGACTTATTGGTACATAACCGAGATTATCTCCAATTTGGAAAATCGTCATATAACCTCGCGCTTTTTGGCCTTTATAGTTCAGAATAGCACTGTGAATCAAATCTATTGTACTTTGTGTAATCCCAAATTTTCCAAATTTTTTAACAATAATGTCCCCGATGCCAAGAGAATAAACAGTTTGAAGGGCGATAGGATCTATTATTAGTTTACAATTGAGGTTTAGGCTTTGTATTGCCTCATCTCTTTCATTACCATTCCCCGAACAACAGAAAATCCCGAGCGTAGAATCATTAGAGAGGCATTCACAAACCGAGAATATATCTCCCCTAATTCCCTCTGTAACGGCAGCAATGGTTAATTGTCGTTTTTTATAACAATCAAAAATTGGACTGGCATGTTGTTGATTCAGGCTCACTATCTTCTTGAGATTCTGAATATCATCGGGCACAAGTTTCCCATCAGGTCCAGTTCCGAATGGAATACGATAGATTCCAGGACTACTTGGGAATAATTGGTTGAAACTGTTTACACTTTCTTGAAAGGCGTAAATATATTTGCTGAGAATACTTGTAATCTGGATTGTGTTTTCGATGAATGGAGTTTTTTGCAAGGATATTGATTGACCATCACTTTTCCCTAATAGTTGTTTTCCGAGATCGCTATCCAACCTCAATTCAAATTTTTCAGGATCCTTTAGGGATGTGTCAGATATTATGTACTGTGAAGTTTTTCCAAAATGATCTATCAGTTGTACTGCAGAATCAATACCAACAGAAGATGGCTTTGCTAATATGGGTGAGCGGTCTTCAATATTTAAAATTAAATGAATATAATCGAGGTGCGCTTCAGGGAGGCAATAGTATTTATTTCTGAGAACATATGCCAATTGGATTGCATCATCAAACATTCCCATTGAATAGTATAAATGAGCTAACTTCGCTCCCACATTATAAGCAAGGTTCTCATTTTTGGGCCGAGTTTTTAAAAACTCGAGGACTTTTTCGGAATTATCCAAACGCAAATTTACTATTGCCTCATTCAATTTCATTTCATAATCTTCGGGGTGGAGTTTAAGGTATTGTGCACAAACATTTGCAGCTCGAATCAGATCGCCGATTTTATGATAAATTGCTAGTTCAATAGTCGTAGAATGTGGAAGTGGCCCATGGATTGCATGTAATGAGCGGCATAATTCTAACGCACGTTTATGATTACCGCCGAGATAATAAGCGTCAATCAGCTTTTGGGCGAACGGTGTATTTTGTATTGGATCGATGACACTCTCAAATATCGTCGCGGCCTCATCGAAATGGTGTAATTTCAAGAAAATATCGGCAATCTCTAATTTCTGTAATGGAGGAATTGACTCTGAATATAACGCCTTTATTTTTTGAATAAATGGCTCAATTTTATCATTTTCTCCAATGAACTGTAAAAGTTTTACGAGTTCAACTACCTTCGTAACATCATTTTCATTCTTTTCATATTGAGATTGAGCGATGGATTTAGCTTCAGAATAGAACTCTTTTCCTTTATCAGTAGTAAATGCGATTAAAAAATGATAGAGAACACTTTCTTGTTCCTTAGTTCTGTTCTCTCGGAGAAAATCATTTAGTATTTTAATACCTTCATCGAATTTATTCTGCTTTCTTAAAGAATTCAAGTACATCCACAATGCATCGGGCGTAGAAGGATCCCATAGAACTTGTTTAAACAAAGATTCTGCGACAGAAATATGTCCTAACTCAAACTCAACAAGTCCTTTTAGGTGAATATAACTTGGATTTTTTGGATCTAAATCATACGCTTCGTTAATATCTTTTGAGGATTCATTTTTTTGACCAAGAATTCGTTTGGCAACGCCTCTTTCTGCAATCCACGATGAATGTACCTTTTGAAGATTAGGATCGACTGAGATACGTGACCATACTTCGTCAAAAAGTAAAATAGACCTCATTAATAGTTGACGAGGCTCATCTGATAATTGCAGACCTTCAAGCGTCTTATCATTACTTTTAACACCATTTAGGAGGGATGATGCAAGCAATCCTTTTAAGATTAAATCTTCCTTTTGCTCTGTATTCTTGAGTGCTATTTCGAGCCAATTTGAAGATTCTACGAAATTTCCATGATTATAATAAATATGTCCTAAAGCTTCGGCGATATCTTGAGTATCGATCACTTCTTGTGGAATGGATGGCAATATTTTATCTATTGATTCGCTTCGGATTTTCGATTGAATAATTATCGAATAGGCACGTGCACTCGATGGATTATTTTGCAGTACCATATGTGCATATTCTAGGGCTTTACTATAATTTTGATTCAGTAAATACCCAAATGCAACATTTTCAAGAGATTTTTCGCTATTTGGATTATATTGCAAGGCTTGTATCAGTAATTTTCCACCATCTGAAAATTTTTTTAACTGAATATTTGCAACTGCTTCATTCGTAAGTATACGAAATTTTACTTCATTTGAGGCTCTCATTGATGTTCTATCTTTAAGTGAATAGAGCAGGGAAAGAGCAGTTGAGGGATTATATTCATCGAGTAACTTTTTGATAGCGTTTAATTCTGCATTATATTCGGTACTAAGTAGTTCTTCGGTAAAATCAGATGAGAATATGTGTGTATTTTCAAAAGAAAGCCTTTGAATATCCTTCGGGGTATGACATGAAAATTGCGTTAACTGTGTCTTACTTGTTGGAATACGGGTGATAATCTCCAAATCATCCCCTGAACTCTTCTTTAGTGGCCCATAATTTGCTAACACCTCGAACGCAAAAGCGCTTGCATTTTTTACCGCACTTTCCTGTGACCCCGATGCATCGGATTCAGATTTTTTATCAATCAAATCGGATATCCCACGAATCAATAATGCATCTATTTCTCTATGATCTGTTGCAACTTGTAAGAACCCAAGACCTTCCATCTCGACTGCTAGTGCATCGCCATAAAAATCCTTTATTTCTTTATATTCCTTCGATTCTTTTGATGCAATTACTTTCGCACCCGCGACGATTGCTCCCACGAAAGCCTTTGGCGGTTTCTGTTGAAGAGGAAGGTTCAGCCTTTCGACCCATTTTTCCTCCCGTACAATTGCTCGAGAAAGATGTACCATAAAATTATTCGGAGTAACGACCTCGGGTCTTGGATGAAATTCAACTTCAGCTTTTCCAGATTCATACCCGTAAACTTTCGTTGATGACACAACATCACCAACAGCTACATCTTTTAATCCTCCAGCAACACCGACAAAAAGAACAATATTTGGATTGAATATCGCGAGGGCACGTTCTGTTTCTTTAGCTGCTTTTATGTTGTAGGCCCCTGTTTCAACTAAAGTCACTTCCCATTCAAAATTATTTAATGTGATTGAACCTGTCTCGTATATTGATCCATTGTGATGAACTTTTTTTTCCGGGTTAGTGAGATATGACAGAACAGCATTATATTCAAGTCCCAGTGCAGTGAGAATTACTGCTCGATAACGGAAAGGAACTGCTTCTTGAATAAATTCGGAACCCGTACCTGTTTCTTTCGTCATAACTTACTCCAAAATATGTATAAAATCTGTTTCGCTAGTTGAAATTTATAATCTATTTTTAATCTTCCAGCAAAATACGGACTTGGGGCCGTTGAGATGAATCATATTATCCAGTTATTCTTCTAAGAAGACCATAGTCTACAAAGTATTATTGTCTATATTTTTGGGAATTTCAATTATCCTACTTCTGAAATGGATTTTTTTTATTAAATATCAAAACAATCAATCTATTTTTTTTAAAACGTTGGGTTTCTGATTTAATCGATTAAGGGATCTGGTATCTCCGGGTCTGTCCTTTAGAAGAGGCCAGTGCAGCTTGCTGATGTCCTCCGGCTGATTCAGAGTGAATACCTGGTCTTCCGGCACCGGATTCGGATCCTGCAGAAGAGGAGAGATAAGAAATTTTTGGGTTTATGCAGACCAGAGGTGTGTCGTGGGAAGGTTTGCGGTTGTTTGCGAGCGTTCGTCCCATTCGCTGGAGAAAGTTGGGCGGTTCAGGGTGGAAGAAGAGATAGTTGTGATATACCTGAACGGGATCGGACCGTTTCAGGTCGGGAGAGCTCAGGTGATCCCGGTTCTTCTCCGGTTAGGGGATGAGGTGATCCGGGAACGGGATGGAGGAATAGTCGGTGTGATGAGTCTGTCCGGTAGTGGGAAGGGAATGAAGATAGTGATCAGGGAGCGGTTGTATGTGACTCCGGTCCGGAGGATGAAGCGGGTGCTGGAGGGGAAGGAGAAGAAGGGGGCAGTGTTTGGGGGTGAAAAATTATAGTGGAGTACATTTCTTACCATTATACGCCTCCATCTTTATATTAGGGAGTTTATCTTCGATTTCTTTTTTAATTTTAGTAGAATATTCAATAATTTTTGCTTGAGACGTAATATCATTCCCCCAAAAAATCATTGGTTTAAAAAGAATAAAATAAAAAACAATTCTTATTGTAGGTGTAACCTGATATGGAACAAGCTCTACTATTTTATATTTTAGGTCTTTTGGAAGTAATATTTCTCTTTCACGGAGGGATTCATTATCAGAATCATTTACTGGATAATCCCCTATATACAATGCATGACATCCTTTGGGAATAAATGAAGTTAGTATTATTAAATGACCTTGAAGAGATGGTTTCGAAAATTTTATTGCAACTTCTAAATCATAAGAAAATGGCAAAAATGCACATTCTGAATAATATGCCGTTTTATCTGAATAATCACCAGGAAATATGTAAGGTTGAATTCGCACCTGTTCAATATTATTAGTTCCTCGAAAAACGATGTATTCCGTGTTTAGCGTTTCACTTAATATTACTCTCTGAAGTTGATTCGCTTTGGCAATATTTTTTATAAGGCGTTCCCTATCGGCATTAAATAACTCTGATTCAGGTTGACAAAGCACATCATTGATATCTGATTCTTCTCTTATCCAATCTTTAATTAGCTGAATATCTTCGGGAATAAAATCCGTTCTCTCTTTTAATTCAATATCTTTTAGATTTGTATTCATTTATCAAAATATGTTTTCTTTCCAATTATACTTTTAAAAAGGAATAGTAACTATTGATTTGAGTTTAATATTGTCAAGGGTTATTTAAAAAAAACATAAGTTCATGATTTCTTTATTGTCGCTTCTGTCGCCCCGTTCCCCAATCACTCCTCTCTCCTCCTCCCGTTTCAGATCCCGGTTCAACCATTTATATACTCCCGCCAATTTCTATTCAGTCATGATAGATCACGGCAGGGGTCAACGAACATGGCAGATTTCACACCGACTGCAACGGTGAAGACTACATTCAGAGAGCTTGCTGTTCCAGAGGGCAGTATGGCAGTATTCACCTCAAGAGAGGGCGACATTCTGACCAATAACCATTAGGGTGTACGTCTTTGAGAGGCCTGGAGTCACCCTTCCAGGGGTCTCAAAGGCATCCGAGTCCTATATCGGCCGGGTCATTTATGAGAATAACGAGGCCAAGACTGTCGGGACCATCAGCATCAAGGCTCCGACACCTTCAGCTTATCACTAATGTCAACATGATTATCGCCACCACCGCCCTGAATACCGCAATGGGGGGCATTCCGTCCCATGATAGTTCAGAGGACCGGTTCAGCTGCACCCATTTGCCATCACTGATGCGGCTAATCTCTATTTAGTCCGGTTTGCCCGTGATTCCCTAACCCTCTCATCCTATGAGGCTGATGGCATCCGTATCGGACATGACCTATGTGCTCATATTGGTGCACTCGCATAAAAAACACAATATTCCCTTTTACCCTTTTCGAGATATGGAAATGAATTGGATTTACGTAAGAGTCTGAGTGATCTGCCTTTTTACCCATTCATCGGGAGAGAAGATCACCAGTCACCATGTCTTCACTGATGACCGGGCGGTCCTTTTCTGGAATCTCCGGTTCAGCGGAACTGGCTCTCTCCACCATCCGGGTGAATAGTTCCGGAGCATTCGGGTATGATGAGTATATTGAAAATAATCGGATACAGGATGTCTTCTCGTTCCTCTGGTCTTTTATGGGATCGTAAAATGAGGAGAGGCGATCCGGAGAACTGGTTGTCCTGGGAGAAGGTGAATATGATGGATGGAAGTCTCGTTCTGGCTCTGGTTTCAACCGATGCAGCCATTCTGAATGGCATAGGGCTCTTAAAAATATGAAAAAATTTGTGTCACCATTTTTTCCAGTAAAATTGCATTTGTTCGTTCAAAAGCTGATGAAGAAATTAACCAGAATTTCGTAGATAGTTATAATTATAAAAAATATCTTGGACACAACTTTTCGTCGATACTTTTAAATATATGATAATAATAGGGATTGATATGAAATGGGGATCACAGATTATTTGTAATAGGTTTTGCAGAACAGCTCTGGTTGTGCTAATATTTTTATCAGGATGGATGGGAATTTTAAATCCTGCCTCAGCGTCCATAAAAGAGCATGCTTATTATTCGGAAAACTATGAAATGCCACACTCACACAGCGTTGAGAACCTTTCAGTTTTCCTTACTGAAAAGCATCAGGATTACGATCTCTTTGGTTATAATTTCTGGGCTAGCTTAGAAGATACTACAGGAGAGATAACTTCATTTTTCTTTGGATTAGAACAAAAAGGACAAAAAGCCACTGGTGGCGTAGGGTTTCTTAGCAAAAATTTTGAGAATGACTCTCCGGAGAATAATCAGAACGGGTACATCTGGTCAGGATTTGAAAACGACAATCTTGTAACGACTATCAATCCATGGAGTATTGAACTCTCTGATCCAAACAATTCTTCCTCCTATATCCGGATAGAACTTCTCTCCGGATTTTTCGGCTCAGTAAATGCCACCTACCGGCTTTCTGCTGATACTCTGGATGAATCAGGAAAATTGATCAAAGTAAATGTAATACTCAACGATCCCTTCGGAGTCATCAATCAGGGATATGGAACTACTTCTTTCTTCCCTCAATACCTCACCGATCTTCAGCGGAAAGAGATCATGAAGCTACCAGATAAAACAATTGGGAATTATCTTAATGCTACAAATGATCCGATGGATTGGCAGGGTGACTATTACTATGCTCTCCCCTTGATGGATGTTTTGTCTTACACAATTGAATATGAAGGGAAGGTTATGAGCGGAATCAGAGGAAAAAGCTGGTTGGATTACTTTGTCCAGTCTTACAATGTCGAATCATTGAGCAATATGACTGGTTCCAGATGGAATTGGATTGCAATTCAAATGCCAGAAATAAATGCTGCTATCAATTTACTCAGCCTCATTAATGATACGGGTGAATTATCATCAGCAAGACTATTTAATATCACCAATGGAAAATCAAGAAACGGCGCACATATTGCCTCACATTCATGGGAAATTGATAAGATAACAGTTGATCCGGTAAATGGTTCTGAATGGGTAAGTCCCACAGGGAAAGAATATTTCCTCACCTACAATATTACTCTGGAATCATCAACTTTGCCAGGAAAGTTACTTGTAGAGGTTTTTAAAGACCAGGAACTCGTAATGAGTGAAGAACAGACTGATTATCAAGGCCTTGGAAAAGTTACCGGGACTATTGGTGAGTCAGACATTCATAATGGTCAAGCGTGGCTGGAAATTGAAGCAATTTAATCTCTTTTTTATTCTTAATTCGGTTCAATGAATATTTGGTAAGGTTTAAAAAATTGATATTTTCATTCGTTCAATTTAGGTATCTGAGATTAGTTCCGTGGATAATTAATTAACAAACTCTATAGTTCAGGTTGATATTCAGTTATTTCTATCAAATGGGTAACAGTCATCTCATTTATCCAACTCAAGATCAGTCAATCTTGAATTAAGTACACGAATACCCCTCCTTATTACTGATCATTTTCCTCTTTTTTTGCAGGATAAATTTTCTGAATTTCTTTAACTCCCCTATTGAACAGATTCTCCGAAGATTATGAGTCAAATAATTTAAACTTCATCATCCTGAAAATGAGAAATTGTTTAGTAATCCGGGAGAGAATTGTGTGTTATAATTCTAAATCCTACATCATATCGACAATTATTGTCTATTTGATGACTTGAACGAACCCCTTGAAAATAAGAATAAATGATTAAATCTATCATGATTTCCGGATGATAAAATGCTACATCCTGACCTTCATCCCATTAGTTTCATATAATGGGGATTGGTTTAGAATTGAGATTAAATCGATGAGTATGTAACCGAAATCATCATTGGGAACTCAATTTCTGAAACACTTTCGTAATTGCCGGTAAAAATTTAACTGTCTCATTGAAATAAAATGGGTGAATATCACTAAATTATTCGTTCAATTGAAGATCTTTTCCATCTAACCAGGCATCTCCGATATGTTCTCCAAGGTTCCAGTACCGGTTATCTGGCATACTCAAAAATATCGGGTCAATACTATTGATATCTGGTTTGCCATCTGCCATAATTTCACCATCTACCCACACTCCCACTATCTCCCCAAGATACAAACTATTTGTAGGGAGTGGAATGATTTGAACAAGTTTACATTCGATAGAAACCGGACATTCTTTGATGAGTGGAGCGGTTTTTAAATTCCCATAGAAAATGTCAAATACCTTTGATTTATCAGTTTTCGATCCAGAAACGATACCACAATAATCCGTTTTAACAATGAGATCAGTTGAGGGGATATTTACTGAAAAAGTTCCATTCTCCTCTATTCCTTTCGGAGTGTAATGGTGATTTCCAATACCACAAACGATCATAGGTGGATTAGCATTTGCTCTGGCCACCCAGCCAACAGTCATAAAATTTGCATTTCCAGATACCTGTGTTCCGACGAGTACGACAGGCATCGGAATAAAAAAATTGTTACCAATTTGCTCTTTATTCATAGCATCAACCAAAAATTCAATAAAAATCATCGTCCCTTGAGGAGTGAATGATTTAATTATCTGATCAGTTACTGAAGATTAAATAAAAGTCACTATTCCTAAGGAAAGTGACTATCAATAGGGTAAGTTAAGAACAGATTGGTATTAAAAAACAAGTTTTCCTATTCCGATAAAAACACAAACTACTTAATTATTCTATTATAAATGGATTTATGGACAATAATCCTATTTTTAAGATTTTTGAATCATTACCCCGGCTTGGAGGGGGGGATGATGAACACACAAAAAAGGCCTTTTTACTAATTGCTGATCCACCTGAACAAGGAGGTGAGATTCTTGATGTTGGTTGCGGGAAAGGAATGCAGACGATCGCCCTTGCCCGTCTTTGTCCGTCCTGCAGGATAATTGCTTCAGATATTCATCAGCCCTATCTCGATGTGGTGAATGAAAAAATTATTTCTGAAGGTTTTACCGGGAGAATCAAAACAGTCTGTGCATCTATGGATGATCTCCCCTTTGAAAAGGAGGCTTTTGATATCATTTGGGCTGAAGGATGTTCATCTATCATAGGTATCGAAAAAGCCATCAGGTACTGGAAATCACTTCTGAAACGGGGAGGATACATAATGATCTCCGATATTTTTTGGTTTACGAAAACTCCCTCTGATGAGCCACGGGATTTTTTCGACGAATACCATCCCTCTATGATGTTTGAAGATGAAGGATTTGAGATTGTTCGGAATGCCGGTCTTGAAATGGTTGGATCCTTTAGGCTCCCTTCTCATGTATGGGAGGAAAGTTACTATGGAAAAATGAGAGAAAAGTTTGGAGAACTGGAAGAGGAATATGCAAAAGATGAGCCTGCTCTGATGGTAATTCATGGGCTCAAAAGGCAGATGAAGATTTTTGAGAAATATTCTGACGAGTTTGGGAATACATATATTGTAATGAGAAAACCATTATCATGAATTATTGATTTTAGTACTTCTCCTTTTTTAATCAAAAATAATGTTGTAATTTATTAAGAATATCAAATCATCCTAGAATTGGTAAAATATCTGATCACATTTTTATTATGTGGTTATTATACATATATCAATCTGATTTAATAAATAAGTAGATTTTACAACCTTGAAAATAAAAATGAGGTGTTCTCCTCCAGTAAGAGATGAATTTTCATTGCATATCTTTTCGAGGCTAAACCACCAAAATATCTCTTAGTATACTAACTCATTTTTTCTTATGCCTTAAATTATATTTTTTCTTTAGACGGAAAGGTAATCAGGTAATGAATTCCGTTTCCTAAAACGAATTCCAATTTGCCTTCCAGCTGCTTTGTTAATCCTTTAATGAGACTCATCCCTAATGACCCAGTTTTTTCAGGGTTAAATCCTTCAGGAAATCCTATGCCATTATCTGCATAATCAAGAGTATAGACGTTTGTATGCGCATCAAATGAGAACCTGATATGGATTTCACCCTTTGTATCTCCTGGAAATGCATGTTTAAGAGAGTTTGAAATTAATTCATTAACAATCAGACTGCAAGGAACTGCTTTTTCAATTGTAATCTGAACCGGATTTGCATCAATCACCATTTTCACCTGCTGCATATCAGTCCGATATGCATCAAAAAGCGGATGAAACATCTTCCGAAGGTAATCAGAATAATCAATCCTGCTTAAATTATCAGAACGATATAGTTGTTCATGAACAAGAGCTATTGATTTGATTCTGACCATACTTTCTTTAAAAAGCCCTTTAATATATTCATCCTGAATAGTTTGCGATTGTAGGAGAAGAAGACTGGATATCACCTGCATATTATTCTTAACCCGGTGATGAATTTCTTTAAGGAGCATCTCTTTCTCTTTAAGAGAAATTGCAATATCTTCTTCTGCCTTTTTTCTGAGTTCTATTTCTTCTTCGAGTGATTTTGTCCGATCTAATACAATTTTTTCTAGATTTTTATTTAATTCTGCAAGATCTTTTTCTGTTCTTTTTAATTCTGTAATATCACGAATAGATTCAATGGCTCCGATAATATTTTCTCGAGTGTCAAATAATGGTGATACTGCTATCATATAAAATTGAACCTGACCATCAGGTGATGTTATCTTGTTTTCAGCAATGATTGTTGATCCCTCTTCCCGGAAATTTGAATATTTCTCTGTTATATCATCAACAAGGTCTGGATGAAGAACATAATCAATCAAAATAGGTATTCGTTCTCCATACAAATGTTGGCTATACTCGTAGTTTCCTTTCCCGAGAATTTCTTGGGCAGCAATTCTACTCAAACCTTCCATAGCATGGTTCCATGCTAAAATATGTCCGGAGGTATTAATAACAAAAGTAGGATCCGGTAAAAAATTAATAACATCCTCAAAGAATTGCTTTGATTCCTGAAGAGCAATTTCAGCCTCTTTTCTGGAAGAAATATCACGTGAGACACCAACTACTAATGTTTCTCCCTTTTTATTCGTGATAAATTTTGAGGTTACTTCTGTCCAGACCCTCGAACCATCTTTTCGAATTTGCTCTATTTCATCAATATAATAATTTTTTTTATGAGGGTTAGAGAAAAAAAGTGATATTCGATCCGCAAGTGCCTTTGCTAAATAATCATATGATGATTGAGTCATGACCTCATTAATTGTTTTTTGTAGTGTTTCCTCAACTGTAAAACCGGTTAATCGTTCAACTGACGGGCTCATGTAATTCCATGTTCCTGTCTTAATATTAAGAACCCACGGTACATCAGAGATATTATCTGCTAATAGTCGGTATTGTGCCTCACTCTTTCGAATTACTTCTTCAGAAAGCTTGTTTTTTGTGATATCCATCACAACACCGGTAAGAATTTTTGGTTTTTTGTCATCATATCTCTGGGTAATTTTACCTACGTCTCGATACCAATGATAATTACCTGATACATCTCTTATCCGGTAGTCTATAGCATACTCTTCTGTTATACCTTTCAGGTGGTTATTCATAGATTGCATTGCGAGATTCAAGTCATCTGGGTGAATAAGATTGGTGAAATCCCGATAATGTTCAAAAATTTGAGGATCATATCCTAACATTGTTGCTTTTCGATCATCAAATCTGATACGTCCTTCCGGCATATCCATCTCCCACCATGCAATTTTGCCAGTTTTCATGGCGGATTTCAGCCTGTTCTCGATTTGTATTTTTATCTCTTCAGTTTTTTTAAGTTGCGTAATATCCAGTAAATATACTGCGATTCTGGTAATTATCCCATTATCATCTGGAATAGGATACATTGAGGTAAGTGCTGATTTTTTAAAGTGATAATCTTCAAACCGGATGGGTTTTTTTGTTTCAACAATCTCTGCAATTTTATCCTGATAGAATTGTTTAATCTCAGGTTTAAGTTCATCTAACCCATTTTTTCCGATGATCTCCTCTTTTCCAGAAAGTCCTATCCATTCTGCCATTGTATCATTAGCAGTAATGACAAGACCGTTAGTATTAATTAGGAAAGCTGGTTCGGTGATACTGTTTATCATTGCTGATAATGCCTGTTCACTCTCCTGCATCGCAGAAATCGCTTTTTTACGGTCAGTAATATCTCGAAGGAATACCAAGGCTCCATGAGAATTCTGATAGAAGAAGGGGACTGCTGATACCTCAACATCCACTGGAGTATTATCAAAAGTAAGCATTACTTCTTCAATCAATTCCACAGAAATATGATCCTCGTTGAGATTATTGATTCTTTTTTTCACGATATCGCGAAAATCTGGATGAAATCTGTCAATAACTGAGGATCCAAGGAGTTGTTCCTGGGATGTTATTCCAAATAGATTGCATGCTGATGGATTCAGGTAGGAAAATTTTCCATTTATCTGGATAAAAATTGCATCAGGAGCACTTTCTACCACGAGACGGAATTTTTCCTCACTTGCTTTAATAGCCTCTTCAACTTCTTTGAATTCGGTAATATCTTGAACTACTCCAAGAAATTTAATAGGTTTATCAGATTCATCGTATAATGCTTCTCCAATGATTGCAATCCACCTGATAACATTATCTTTTCGTAGAATACGACAGTTTATCTGCATTTTTTGATGATGTTCGATTGCATATTGTATAGAACTCTGAACATATTCCCTCTCTTCAGAAATTATGTGACCTAAAAATATCTCTAATGACCATTCTGATAATAGATCATCGTAACCAAAGATCTGTGCATGGCGTGCATTTCGGGTCTCATTTTTCGTAAACCAGTCTACTTCCCAAACTCCGAGACGAGTTATTTCGAGAGTAAAAGCAAGCCTCTTCTCATTTTTCTGGAGTGTTTCATGAGCAGTAATTAATTCATCGAATTTTCCTATTCGCTGAGCAATGGTGTTTAGTAGGTCCTGTTCTTCTGACATGAATGGTCCAATGGACAATTCTGGTCTCTTTTCTAGATAGGCTATTTCTATTCTACCAACTTCGATGCTATTTGATAGAATAGGTGTTGATAACCTCCAGGATGTTTCTGTGAAGTTGAAATTTTGGAATATCTGATCCCGGAGTATAATATTCACGGTTGTAATATCTGGGAATTGAAATGCCTGTGGAATTACATCTAATAATTGTGATAATGCTGTTTTAACATCATAACCTGATCTGAATAAAATATTTGATACTAATTGAAGGCAATTCAGTTCCTTCATTCGTTCACGAAGATTAAAAGCGGTAACTTCCAGCAAATTTTCTGTCTTTTTAAGTTGGGTGATGTCTGTAAGGACGAACAAATAAGAAGGAATATTATAAAAATCAATTGTATTACTATGAATCAGAACTGTTTCTGTGTCTCCTGATTTATTCTCAAACTCTAATTCATAGGGTTCAATCGATTCGGTATGTTTTTGCAGATTAAGAGCTGAATGGATGTTATCATAATAGTCTGCAAGTATTGAACTTCGCAATAATTGATCAAAATTATTACAGTCACATTGAAGCATTTTCATCATTGATGGATTTGCATAACTAACAACTCCATCATGACCCACAATAACCGGATTTGGAAGATTCTCCAAAACATTGATTAGTTGTTTTTGGTTGGCACCAATTTTTTCCTCGGCCTTTTTTATATCCGTAATATCAAACACAATTCCGTCTACTCCAATAAATGAACCATTATGAGAGAATATTGATGTTTTGTGATCCCTCACCCAGCGAATTTCTCCATTTTTATGGACTATTCGATATTCCTGTACCATAGATTGTACTGGTTCTTGAAGGAGTGCTTGTGATTCCTCAAATACTCTATTAATATCCTCTGCATAAATGAGGTTTATCCATTCTATATCATGGTTCTTGAAATTGTCTTCTGAGTATCCACAAATGTTCTCACTGTTGGTAATAATATTAACAGACCAGTTATAACTGGCACTATACACCATCCCGGGGATATTCTGAATGAGGTTTCGTACCTTTTTTTCACTTTTAATATGGGCGTTATAAACATCTTTCCGGTAGGTAAGGCTGGCAATATCCTTTGCAATTATCTCAAGTAAAGTAATAATCTGTTGGTCCCAGAATTTTTGTTTTAAAAAATTGTCAAATCCTAAAAAACCTATCAGTTTTTTGTGAATAACAAGAGGTACAACAAGAATTGACTGAATACCGAGTTTATTTAGCATCTCTTTTTCTGTATCAGAACCTTTTGTGAGATCTGATGGATGAGAGATATGAATTGGTTCAAATCTGGATAAAATATCAATCCATCTTTGATACATACTGGTAGGAATATTTTGAAAATTATCTTTGAGAGATTGAATACCTTCAGCACACCATTCAAATGAACAACTCATGGTCGTTCCATCAGATGATAAAAAAAACACGTAAGAACGGTCAACGTTTGTAAATGAACCAATTTCTGCAATACAGGCTGTTATTTCTTCATCAATGTTTTCAGGCAGAACATTTACAAATCGGGTAGATATTGTAAGGATCAGGTTGATAATATCTCTTAATCCAGGATTGTTTTCTTCATTCATAATAATCTCCTGTCAAATTAAATGTCTAAAATGAGATTATTCTGACATATCCGGATTAATTCCCATACCATGTTGGTAATGTTTGAATAAGAAAGTGCGGACCTTTTCTGATTTCAGCCACCCTTTATCCAATTTAGTAACTAGATTATCGATCACCGTGATCTGATCGTCTATTTGTTGTTTATATTCTGTTTCACTGATGTCTATTAATAATCGAATGATTTGAAGAGGATTTCGAATCTCATCATTTAAAATTTGAAATTGAGCCATATTATGTTCAATCTGTCCAAATCCCCTCTCACTCAATTCTTTTTCGAGATGTTTATAGTCTGTAATATCATGGTATTGGATAGCAACAAGAGTAATATAATTATTTATTTCCGTAAGTTTGTGAATTGCTAATTCATACCACCTGTCTTCGTGAGAAATAACCATTATTTTCAGGATTTGTATTTGTATAAAATTGTTCAATTTCATTTTCCGAAATCCCTAGTTTTACTTGAAATATTGGTTCAGATATACTGATTTCTTTAAAATTTTCTGTACTGATATCAAGAAGATGAATCATCGGATCATTCACAGCAATAATATTTTTTTTATTATCTAGCAGAATCATAGGATCTGGAACCGAATTTAGGAGTATCCGGTTTGTTCGTTCACTTGAACGTAATTTTTCATCCATTGCATGTTTATACAAAGCCATTTTAATGCTTGCTTTTAAATTTCTCTCTTCAAATGGTTTTACAATGTATCCAAAAGGTTCACTTTCGAGAGCTGCATTTACCGTAGCATCATCAGATTGACCTGTGAGAAATATTATTGGAATGTCATATTTTTCTTTTATTATTGAAGCAGCAGTAATACCGGTCATTTCGCCATTCAGTACAATATCCATAAGAATAAGATCAGGATAGAGCTCTTTTGCAGAAAATATTGCTTCTTCACCGTTGTCTGCCGTTCCTACAACTTCAAACCCAAAATCATTCAAGACTACTGAGAGACTGGCAGCGGTGACAAATTCATCTTCTACAATTAAAATCCTATTCTTGGTCATAGAAGAACTCCTTGAAGTATAGATAGCCTTAAACAAAATAAAATGTTCTGATCCTAATGAATTATAACCATCTAAAAATTCAATATGATAAAGTAATCACTCAAATAATTATCACTCCACATCTTGTAAATTCGAGAAATATATCTTATAGAGATGAAAAAATTCTGTTCTATGGAACATATATGAGTGATATTTAGGGTATTGTAAAGATTTATGTCTGGATGATAACCAGAATTTCACCTTCCGAAAATACAGATTCTCTTAAATTGTCGAGGCATATTCGAGCAATCTTTTATGTCAATAGTCCCAGATATAGTCTAAGTCATTTCTCATATGAAATATAGATATTCATCTGGATGTAATCGGTCAGCGAGTGGTTTTTACACTTTTTATTAAGATCTAAAATGTGATTTATAGCCGAATAATTGAATGATTGGAGATGGAGGGATATATAAATAAAGAAATGAATTTTTCAAGAATGAACCAAACAGATACTTGGATATAAAAAAAGAGACAAATATACATATATTTCATTCAAGTGATAAAAACATGGTTCTACAATCAAATGATCAACCAATTTCTGGATTAAAGATAACCTGGAAATGCACTGTTTGCGGTTTTTTGTTCACCGGAGACAAACCACCGAAAGGATGTCCTCATTGTCATAGTCCCTCCGGAGAGTTCATCCCGGTCCATGAAAAGCCGGTTACCTGTCCGGTAGAGGATTTTGACGTCCTTCTCATAAATGGAAGTTCTCACCGGGCCGGGAACACCGGGGTGATGAGTGATATCGCAGAGGAAGTCCTGAGAGAACGAAACATTTCATATCGAAGGTTTAATCTGAATGAATATTCTATCGATCATTGCTGGTGTTGTTATGCGGTCAGGGCTCAGTCATGTGATTATCCCTGTCGGAATAAAGACGACGACATGCATGTGTTTCATGAGATGCTGACGAAAACTAAAGCGGTGATTATCGCTTCACCTATCAACTGGAACAGCATGTCTGCCAGGCTTAAGACGTTCCTTGACCGGACAACTTGTATGCAGAACCTCTATCATCTGAAAAAACCAGGTCTGACACATGGGAAAGTAGTTGGGATTCTGGTCTGCGGTCATGAGGATGGAGGAATTACTACCGCTATGAATATTTTCCTGAATTTTCAACAGCTTGGGTATATTTTGGCTCCTTTTGGGATTGGATACCGGACCCATGGTGCAGAATACTCAAGTAATGAAGATAGAGAATTTTTCAATACTGATGAACTATTTCGGGCTCATACCCGGGGCGTTGTAAATAATGTCATCGAAATGATGAACCTGAATGTTGAAAAGGAGATACGGGACAGGATAACCCCCGTATCAGAATAATTAATTTTTATTTTTTAATATTTTTATAATTCTAAATTTTTTTGGATCCACATTATGTTTATTTTCATTTTTAATAATTGATTCAGATTTGTTAGATCTTATTTCATATGGAAACTTCTGATCCCTCACTTTTCTTTACATCGGCCAGAAATAAAGTATCACCGGTATCGAAACAATAACAATAACTATCTCTAATGGAAGTCCGAGTTTCCAGTAATCTCCAAATTTCAGACCGGCAGGCCCCATTACAAGGGCATTGGATTGATGACCGACTGGTGTCAGAAAAGCACTGGATGCTCCTATCACGATGGCCATTAGGAAAGGATCAGGAGAAACCCCAAGACCGGTTGCAATGCTAAATGATATCGGAGCCATCAGCACAGCAGTTGCTGCATTATTAATAAGAGCTGAAAGCAACATGGTCACGATGAGGATAATCACAAGCAGGATTACCGGTGAGAGTATAGTTTGAAACGATAATAACGTCGATGCAATCAATTCTGCTCCCCCGGTATCTTCCATTGCCTGACCAACCGGAATAAATGCACCGAGGAGAATGATTACAGGCCAGTCAATACTTTCATAAATTTCCCGAATTGGGACTAACTGGATAAGAACCATTACTACTGCAGCAAGGGTGAAAATTATCTGAACCGGCAATAGACCAAGTGCTGCAATGATGATAGCAAGAGCAAAGATCCCAATTGATTCTGCAATACGTTTTGGTTCACCAATCTTCAGTCCTCGTTCTGCGAGCGGATAAAAGCCTAATGTTTTTATTGCCTCTTTTAAAAGCCCCTCTGTTCCCTGGAGAAGTAAAACATCACCAGCCTGAAATTTTATATCTTTGAGTCTTTCCTTTACCAGGATCCCTTGTCGTGCTACTGCAATAAGAGATACTCCAAAACTTGACCATAAGTCGATATCTTTAACATTCAGCCCAATCGTCGGAGATTCAAGGCTGATTGTTGCCTCCATAAGAAGTGAGTCACCGGTTTGAATGAATCCATCTTGAGTGATTTTTTTCTCTTCCAGCTGAAAACCGGTTATATTCAAAAATTTTTTTAGTTCATCAAGTGCAGCTTGGACAATCAGGATATCTCCGATCTTAATTTTTTCATATATAAATGGTACCGGACGGGTATGACTCCCTCTGATTACCTGAATGATAGTGATCTTTGCATTCGTTGCTTTGTATATCTCTCTGAGTGGTTTTCCGGCAAATTTTGCATCTTCCGGAACATAAATTTCAGTGATATAATCTTTAATATGGAAAAAATCATCTCTGGATCCTGAACCAGTTCGTCTGGGTATGAGACGCCATCCGATGAGACCAATAAATACAAAGGAGAAAAGAGCAATTCCAAGGCCAACAGGTGAAAAATCGAACATACCATATCCCTGACCGAGATGTTCTGCCCGAAAAGCTGAAATTATTAAATTTGGTGGTGTTCCAATGAGGGTTATCATTCCACCAATTTGCGAGCCAAATGCAAGGGGAAGAAGAAGAAGTGATACCGGAAGGGCACTGTTTCTTGCCATTTTTATACCAACTGGCATGAGGAGGGCAAGTGCTCCGACATTATTCATAAATGCAGAAAGCGTTATCACAAGTCCGGTCAGGGCTGATACTTGCATTGTTGGACGGTTTCCTACCTTTTGAAGCCATCCTGAGATCATCTCAACAACTCCGGCATTGAGTAATCCTCTGCTGATTATCAAAACAGCTGCCACTGTTATAATGGCAGGGTTTGCAAATCCTGAAAATGCATGATCCCAAGGGACAACACCGATGATTGTTGCAGAACATAATGCGAGGAGAGCAATAATATCATATCTGAACCGGCCTTGAATAAACAAAACAAGTGATAAAAAAAGGATCAAAAAGACGATTATTTGATCAATTGTTATTGGAAGCATTCTGCCGCCTGAAAATTGAATATTTATCGATAATACAACTATTAAATTGTTTTCTGGGGTTTTGCCAATGATGATAATTTATTCCATCATCTTATACTGGTCCAAGAGGGAAGATATCTTTTTCAAAAATTTCATTTAATACCTGGGCAAGTCCGGTGTATATTGCAGAAAATCCACAAATAATTCCTTCTATACCTGCAATTTTCGTTATTGTTTCAATCTCTGTGATGTTTCCAATTGCGAGGAGAAAAAATAAGATTGTCAGAGATCCAAAGACAATTTGTAATGCCTTATTTATTTTTAATGTTCCGATAAACATAACTCCGGTAAAAATACCCCACATGATGAGATATGATGCAATCGCGATATTTCCCCCGGTTCCTTCTACCAATTGAGATTGGGGAAGAAGAAGTAAGAGCACAAACGAAAACCAGAATAAACCGTATGAAAGAAAAGCTGTCATACCAAAGGTATTATTTTTCTTCCACTCCATAATTCCGGCAATGATTTGAGCAATTCCTCCATAACATAAACCCATGGCAAGAATCATTGATCCTAAAGAAAATAATCCGGCATTATGTAGATTTAAAAGAACTGTAGTCATTCCAAATCCTAGTAATCCGAGTGGGGCAGGATTTGCAGTAATTTCTGATATTAACATATTATGTGGTGAATACACAAGAGACATAATTCCTCCGATAAAATTCTATCGTATTATGTGATTATGTGAGTAATTATCCTGCGAGCTATATGAGGATATGGAAAAGATTCTGATACTGGGGAAGAACTTATTACCAGACCTTTTTTTATATTCCCTCATATTTACGAATAGCAATTTTAAAGAGTGTCTATGAAGTTAATTTTCTAAATAATATTTATCAGTATTTTTTTTAACAAGGAAATGATTTAGTGTCTTTAAGTCTCATGGAATGGGAGTTTTGTATCTATATCTATTATTGTCAAGAGTTGGATAATGAAAGAACATGAAACCATATTAAAAACCGGATTGAATGGAAAAAATCGATCCCAAATCAGGACCGGCCTGTGCGTAGATATTATTCAAAAGCAGGATCAGCGAAGTGGAAAAACAACTCGTGGGATTGTTCGGGATATATTGACCAGATCACCTACTCACCCTCATGGCATTAAAGTAAGATTAGTCAGTGGTCAGGTAGGAAGAGTAAGTTTGATCATTCCTTGTGAGCCTGAGAAAGAATAATAAGTAATAATTGTTCTCGATGAATTTAGGCTTTAACAATATAATACCACGAACTTTTTTTGTACAAAGGTCTGAATGGAAAATTTCAGTAAATATGCGATAAATCTCAAAAATTCCCCCGGAATTCGCATCATAATAATGCAATAGAGAGGGAGCTATTTAACCATACAAATACCTATAGAATATTAAGACTTTCATTATATTCGTGAATAGTAGTATCAAAGAAAGATGCTATATCCTTTTGTATTCATTGGATAGATTAAGATTAAAAAAATAATAAAAATATACGTTTCGCATACTGGACCCCTTCTTTGTTCGTATATTGAAGAAATTAAAGCAGGGCAATTCTGATAATGGTTATTTGGGTAGCTAAAAAATTTGCTATAATTTTAGTAGAATTCTCAAAAAACGAATTAATTAATGAACTATATGGGTGAAGATAATTTTCAGATTATCTCACATCAATAATATTATTATATATATTATTATTATATATTAAATAATATAAATAATATTCTAGTTTTATTATCAATTTTCATGTTTTATGATGGTTAATTTTTATTCTATATGGTTATCCGTTTGTATTATAAGCTTCTGTGACAAGAATCCTGCATTGATGTGTGATAGAAGATGAAAATTGGAGTGAGGTATGATAGGTGATCCAAATGTTCGTCCATCTGACGATCAATCTGAATTAAATTATTCTTCATCTATATCGGAAATATTCACTCAATTTGAAACCCGATCTTCAGGACTGACTGGTGATGAATCTGCCAGGCGAGTACAAAAGTATGGAAAAAATTCTCTCATTAAACCTCGGAAAAAGTCGATATACATCCGATTTCTGGCAAATTTTACACATCTCATGGCAATTCTTCTTTGGGTTGGGGGAATTGTTGCTTTCATTGCCCACATGCCACAGTTAGGCATTGCTGTCTGGATGGTAAATCTTATTAATGGATTATTTTCTTTCTGGCAGGAATTCAGAGCAGAGAAAGCTGCTGATGCTCTGGTTCAGTTATTACCGCTTCATGTGCGGGTAATTCGTGATGGCATAACTAAAAATATTGAAGCAGAAGATTTAGTTCCCGGAGATATTATGGTCCTCAGTGAAGGAGATCATATATCTGCTGATGGTCGTTTAATTGAAGCATCAGAGCTTCGGATTGATCAATCCACACTGACTGGTGAATCTCATCCGGTTAAAAAGATTGCAGATCCATGGTATGATTCTGGTTTTTCGAAGATTGAGTATCCAAATCTTGTTTTTGCTGGTACTAGTGTTGCATCAGGCACAGGACTAGCAGTAGTTATTGCCACGGGGATGAATACAGAATTTGGAAAAGTTGCAGACCTGACTCAGGGAATTGAAGAAGAAAAAAGTCCCTTGCAACAAGAGATGGTTCATGTTACCAGAATGGTAACGATAGTTGCGGTGAGTATTGGTATCTTGTTTTTTTTCATGCTTATAACTCTCACATCAGTCACGCTTGCATCTAGTTTTATTTTTGCACTGGGTATGATTGTGGCATTTGTCCCAGAAGGACTATTACCAACCGTAACTCTCGCCCTGGCCCGGGGGTCACAGCGGATGGCGAAACGAAATGCTCTCATAAAACGATTATCTGCTGTAGAGACACTGGGATGTACATCTGTTATCTGTACTGATAAAACCGGAACTCTTACTCAAAATGAGATGACGGTACAAAAAATCTGGATTCCCGGAGCATCTTTTTCAGTGACTGGAGTAGGTTACAATCCAGAAGGAACGATTACTCCAGATGAGGTTAATATAGATTCTGGCCTTCTTGAAGATTTACACCGTTTGTGTGTCGCTGGATCATTGTGTTCAAATGCACGCCTGATACCACCAGACCATGAAACAGACCCATGGACAATACTTGGAGATCCGACTGAAGCGGCAATTCTTGTAGCATCAGAAAAATTAGGTGTACATTATGAAGAGGAGAATTCGCAATATCCACGTATCCGTGAATTTCCGTTTGATTCACGACGAAAACTCATGAGTACTCTTCATCTGAAGAATTCCGATCAGATATTGTACCTAAAGGGTGCACCAAAATCTGTTCTTGATCTCACCTCGTCATTCATGAAGAATTCAAGGTTGTATCCAATATCAGAAGATATTCGATCAGAAATTATTACGGTAAATGATTTCTTTGCTGAACAAGGGCTTCGGGTATTGGCAATTGCCATGAAAGAAATCACAGACGATGATCAAATAGAAAATTCTGAAGACGTAGAACATAATCTCATATTCCTTGGTTTGATCGCCATGATGGATCCTCCACGGTCTGAAGTATCTGAAGCAGTGAAAAAATGCCATCATGCACAAATCCGGATAATCATGATAACTGGGGATTATGGCCTTACAGCTAAGAGTATTGCACGAAAAATTGGAATCATTACGACAGAAAATCCCCATATTATTACTGGTGCAGATCTTGATCAGATGAATGATGAGGAATTGAAAAGACATCTTACCGGAGAAGTTATATTCGCACGGGTATCTCCAGAACACAAATTAAAAGTAGTTGAAATATTACGAGAAACCGGCCAGATTGTAGCCGTTACCGGAGATGGAGTCAACGATGCACCGGCTCTTAAAAAAGCAGATATTGGTGTTGCAATGGGAATAACTGGCACAGATGTTGCAAAAGAAGCAGCAGATATGATCCTGACTGATGACAATTTTGCATCAATTGTAAATGCAATAGAGGAAGGACGTGCCGTGTATTCAAATATCAAAAAATTTACAGGTTACATTTTTACCAGCAATACTCCTGAAGCAGTTCCATTTATTTTATTTGCATTTAGTAAAGCCAGGATACCTCTGGCACTAGATGTCATGCCAATCTTATCAATTGACCTTGGAACAGATCTGGTCCCGGCATTGGCATTAGGTTCAGAGCCTCCTGAACCAGGTATCATGGATAAACCGCCGAGAAATCTTAAAGAGCATGTAATTACCCGGTCCTTGTTACTGAGATCATATCTTTGGCTTGGTCCGATTCAAAGTCTTGCGGTGATGTCAGCATTTTTCTACCAGTACTGGACGAATGGGTATTGGGGTCAGATTTTTGATCTGCCAGCTGAGGGTCCACTTTATCATTCAGCGGTTGGGATGGCCCTTGCTGCAGTGGTAACAACACAGATAGGAAACGTGTTAGCACATCGGACAGAGCGTAGTTCGATACGGGCAGCGGGACTGTTCTCGAATAAAATGGTCTGGTTAGGTATCGCAAGTGAACTGGTAATTATTCTTATCATTCTGTATGTTCCATTTTTTCAGACAATTATCGGAACCGCACCGTTTCCAGCTCAAAACTGGTTATTTCTGTTTGCATGGGCTCCAGCTTTGCTTATTGCTGAAGAATTCAGAAAAGGTATCATGCGAATGATAGAAAGGCATAAAATTAGTTCTTCATCTGGAGGAATCTCATGAAATTTATCGTTATAGGGTGTGGTCGGATGGGTTCAGGATTGGCACACCGGTTAGTCAGATCCCATCATGATGTGACAGTAGTGGATAATGATCCTTTATCATTTCAAAGGCTGGGTCCGGGATTTTCCGGAACCATTCGAGAACATGACGCTCTTGATAAAGAATCTTTTTACGAGAGCGGAGTTGCAAAAGCTGATGGTCTTGCTGCAGTTACCGGAAATGATGCAATAAATATCGTGGTGGCTCGTGCTGCACGACAAATGTTCCGGGTCCCAAAAGTAATTGCACGAACTCATGAGCCCAGGTATTCTGAGCTATATCATAAACTCGGGATCCAGACCGTAACAAACGTCTCACTGGGAATCGAGCGTATATCAGAACTTTTAACCTTTTCTCATCTTGATATTATTCATGGAATTGGAAATGGAGATGTTGGGATTGTCAGATATGATGTTCCTTCCCTTCTTGCCGGACATCAGGTAAAAGATCTCACGGTCCCAGGAGAAATAATCGTTATCTCACTTACCAGGAAAGGAAAAACCAGTATTCCTACACTCGGAACTACCTTGGAGAAAGGTGATATTATCCACCTTGCGGTAGAGGAACATTCTGTTGATCGTCTCAAACATGGAATACATGCAGCAGGAGGTGGATGATGGTCTTGTCGGTGTTGATAGCCGGAGGGGGAAAAGTTGGAATGTACCTAGCGAAAATTCTCCTGACGGAGGGGCATAGGGTTACGATTTTAGAAGATAATAAGAATGATTTAGACAAATTAAGAAAGGAATTTTCCTCTTCTCTTTTGAGAGAAGGGAATCCGACAAATCCTCATGACTTGAGTGAAGCAGGTATCTCTTCGGTTGATGTGGTTGCTGCTGTCACCAGATTTGATGAGACGAATCTGGTAATAACGAGTCTTGCGAAATTTGAATTTAAAGTAAAAAGAACCATAGCACGAGTGAATATCCCGAAAAATGCATGGCTTTTTACGAAAGAAATGGGTGTTGATGTTACGGTAAACCAGGCTGATTTTATGGCTCATCTTATCGCTCGGGAAATGACAGTTGGGGATATGATGACGATGTTAAAGCTTCGCACCGGAGATTACTCGCTTATTGAAAACAAGGTTACCAGTGGTTCTTCTGCATCCGGAAAAGCGATTAAAGATCTTCATCTCCCGCAGGAATGTGTCTTATCTGCAATAATCCGGAATAATCAGCTTGTCATTCCACGTGGAAATATTATTCTACATCCGGGTGATGATGTGCTTGCGGTTGCACATGAGTCGGTCATTCAGAAGGTCCGGGAGGTACTAGAGAAGCCCCAATAGATGATCATTCCAACTCATTATCTCCTCATATAATCAATACTTCCCATGAATTTTCTCATCTTTGATATTGAATCAACCGGACTTCCGAAAGAAGAGAAAGATCCTTTTCATTATCCTGAATACTGGCCCCGAATGGTGCAGATTGCCTGGGTATTGACTGATGGTGAAACTGTTCGGGTTCGTGAAAATCATTATATTAAACCAGAAGGATTTGTGATACCCCAGTCGGCCATCGAGGTACATGGGATTACGAATGAAAAGGCACAAAGTGAGGGTAAACCAATCATGGATGTGTTATCTGTTTTCTCAGAATCCGTTGTTTTGGCAGATGTTCTGGTTGGTCATAATGTCTCTTTTGACAGAAGTATTGTTACATCGGAATTTGCCAGAGCAAAACAAAATGCACCAATTCTGAAGCTTCCCTATCATTGCACCATGAAAGGTTCTACAGATGTATGTAAATTGCCTCCGAAAGGCGGCCGAAGAGGATACAAATGGCCCTCCCTCTCTGAACTCCATCACCATCTCTTTGAAAGTGATTTTGAAGATGCTCATGATGCCCTTGCAGATGTTGATGCCTGTATGCGGTGTTATCTTGAGCTCCGAAAACAGGGACTTTTTCAGGAGTTATGGATGAAACCTGAAACAAAAGAAATGAAATGGAAAAAGAAAAGATTTAACCCATATTACTGAATATTTGAAATATGAGAATCCCATCATGTTATATGCTATGATTCAAATGTAATATGTATCCAATTGAATGAGAAATATTCATGAAACTTTCATCTGAAAATCTCCTAACCCTGCAATAATCATGACAATCATTAACATTCTGCTTGTGGATGACCAGGAAGAACTATTAGACATCACTCGAATTTTCCTTGAAAAAGGAGGGGATATCCTTGTAGATACATGTACTTCTGCAATGTCTGCAATAGATATGTTGAAGGAAAAAAAGTATGATGCGATCGTTTCTGATTATGAAATGCCACAAATGGATGGTATTGAATTTCTACGAACCATCAAAAGACAGGGTCTGGAAAAACCATTTATCATATTTACGGGAAGAAGCAGAGAAGATGTGGTTATAGAAGCGTTAAATTCAGGTGCTGATTTTTATCTGCAGAAAGGTACTGAACCAAAAGTTCAGTTTGCAGAGCTCAGAAATATGATTCATCAGGCTGTTATGCGGAAGAGAATAGAAGAAGCACTCATTCAGTCTGAAACCAATTACAAAACTCTTGTTGAGTGTACTCAGGACTCTATATACATGGTAGATAAACATGGAAAATATCTCTTTATGAATTCTCATCATAAAAAACGCCTTGATATCAATGATAAAAGGTACCAGGATTTCTATTACGAAGATCTTCACACTGAATCAGAAACGGATCATTTCTTGACATTAATACGAACGGTTATTGAAACGAGCAAGCCACAGCATGATGAATATCAGAAAGGGTATCGGTGGTTTGTGCGGACTATTAGCCCTGTTAGAAATGAGATTCTTGGTCTTACTATTGCTGCAACGGTAATATCAACAGAAATTACCCATACCCGGACACTTGAAAAGACTGTAAATACTCTGGAAGAATATTACCGAATTCTTGTTGAATCTATGCAGGATTCAATGTATGCGGTAGATAAAGAATGCAGGTACCGGTTTATGAATTCTCACCATCAGAAACGTCTTGGTATTACTGGTGATTATATCGGATCCTGGTATGGCGATCACCATGATGAAAAAGCTACCAGTCGGTTTATATCGCATATTCAGGATGTACTAAAAAATAAAAAACCAATTTGTGAACGGTATTCTGAAAACAACCGAACTTTTGTCAGAACATATAGTCCGGTTATGGATAAAGAACACAAAGAGATAGAAGAGATTGTTGTAATTTCAATTGAACCAAAGGAATGTGAAGTTTAATTGAATAGATCTTATTTGTAATTTCACTTTTTTTGCCTTTTTTTCAACATATACATTTTCTGAATCACTTTCTATTCATTAAATAAATCTCCTTTCTGTTCCAGGGAAGGAAATCTTGAAAGAAGTTGATAGAAAAAAATTTAGGATAGATAATTATTCCCGAACGATCACATCTTCGGTTTCTGTAAAAGGATTTGTTCTGACAGCAAGTGAATACAAATAAGGATAATTATTTTTCAGATATTTAAGATAGGAGAGCCATATTGGGATCATAAGCGTATAACTCCGGGTCATATCTCCAGATACATGATTGAGATCACTATCTGGTAGATCTGAACACTCTCCCCGGCGCTTTAATTCTTCTGTCAGATGAAAAACAGCCTGAAGTACTTCTGTGAACAATTCATGTTCTAACAAAACCGGATTTTCAAGCATTCTGACCAGTAGATCTTCTTTTTCTGTCAGAGTTTTTTTCACGAGAATGAGATCACTACAGGTAACATGAACTGAACAGGGAATTAATTTTAACTCTTTTATTTTCTTCTGGTATAATGTATCATCCCAGGTTCTAAGTAAAGAAAAGTATGCAATCTTTTTTGCTCTATCAGTGTCATGATCTGAAAAGAATCTGAGTAATGGTGTTCCGATTTCTGAAAAAAATACTCCAATAACCATATTCAGTTTATTTAGTTTATTTTTCATCGCCCGTCGCTCGAGCATCTGGTGTAGAATGAGAGTAACCAATAATACTTCAATTGGAAGAAATGCCAGGTCATGAATTGTATATATGAAAATATGGTGGAAATCATGAAAAATCTCATAATGTATTATAAAAAGGAGAAAAGAAGAACAACACAGACTAATTGCAAATAATATCAGCCAGGTCCGGTTTGAAATCATTACAGTATTTATGTGATTATTACCGATGAGTTTTTCTTTTTTATAAAAATTTATGCGGCAAACAATTCTCCTGTTCCGGTTGCATAAAGCCAGTATCCATGTCCGGATTTTAAAAGCCGGTCATCTGAATTGGTACCAGTTCCTTTCCTGATAATGACATCCTCATATTTTTGTTTGCTTTCATCATAGCCTATAAGATAAGACCATGTATCTCCAAGGGTACTCATTGCAGTCTTTGCAGGAACAGGTCCGGTTCCAGGAGATCCGATGGCATTCCAGCCAGCATCGATAGTCCGCTTTCCACCACCAATGGGATCGAGCCAGAGTGTTGTATCAATCCGGTTTTTTGAATATATCCAATACCCATGCATCGGGTGAAGGACAGTATCCCTATTCACTTTTTTCCATCCATCGGTAAGATTCTGGAACATAAAGAGTGAATGTCCGGCAGTATCGATAGTTGCAAAAAGTGCGGCAGTATCACTTCCGGATGAGAGAGTTTTGGGTGGAGTAAAAAAGTTCCATCCAGGTAAAAAAGTAAGCGTATATGTATTTCCTGTTCCGGTAACATGAATATAGTGTAATTTTATTTCAGAGTCAGATCCCTTTGGCCCGGTAACCGTAAGTTGCACGTCATATGTTCCAATGGTCTGGTAGACATGGATCGGATGTCTCTCCTGGGACCTGCTCCCATCACCGAAATCCCAGTTCCAACTCTCGATTGTTCCGAAAGATGTATCCTTGAACTGAACGGTAAGAGGAAGAGTTCCGGTTTGTGGAGAAGCTTCAAAAGATGCTGTTGGTGGAACAGAGTCTGGCACTGCGAGAGGTAATTCATCCACATTTTCTCCTCCGATACGGTATACTTCATCACAAAACCCATCGCCGTTATCATCAGGGTGTGTTTCAGAAAATCCTGAACCGTCAGGTGCAGCCCAGAAATTCCCTCCGATGAACGGACCGAGAACAATATTCGGTCCAGTTGTTTTGGGTACATTCCAGGTAGCTTTTGTTTCAGCTGTTAATGCGACATTCTGGGTATTATTGAAATAATTATCATAAAGCGTGATACCTGTTCCAGATAGAGAAAGACCTGTTTTGGTATTTTCAGCGATAACATTTCCCTTGACAACTGAATTATACCCTCCGGTGATGCGAAGTGCAGGGGCCTCTTTTGTCCAGATTAGGGTATTATTGAAGATTTTAAGATATGAGCTGGATTCAGAAAAAATTGCGTTACTGGTCGTATTCCAGATAATATTACTATCTAATGTTCCTCCGGTAACACTTTCAAACCGTACTCCTGCATAATTTTCAAATATCCAGTTATTTTTAATAATGGCCTCATTTCCTCTTACAGCTATTCCCGGACGTATTGCCGTTTCTGACCAGGCACCAGTAAGAGAAAAGTTCTCTACTGTAACTCCTGCTGCAGTAATACTAACCGGTGTGCCGGTGAATTGTGAATCGATGATAGGTTTTTGTCCATCAGCATCAGATTCACCTATCAGGGATAATGGTTTTCCTATGGTAAGTTTTTCTGGATAATACCCATATCTGACAAGAATCGTTGATCCGGGAGGAGCTTTATTGATAGCCTCCTGAATGAGTGAATGATCATCTGGTACGATGATTTCAGTTGGTTCAGAAATTGTAATATAATCTCTCTTTATTGTTCTTGATTCTCCGGCAGGAGTATCACTCGTGAGAGAAACAGAGTAAACACCATTTATTGTATAGGTATGGACCGGGTTTTGCTCAGTTGATGTTGAGCCATCTCCAAACTGCCAGAGCCATCGTTCGGGATTACCTGTTGATGTATCATGAAATGAAACTGTAAGGGGAGCACTACCACTGGTAGGTTCAGCATAAAAATCTGCTTTAGGTCCGGAAATAAGTACATATCCTGCTCTGATGCAGGCATTGGCCTGGGGATCCCATGTTGTAAGATCAGACCATTTCCCTGTTGAAGTTTTCACATAACTCTGACCTGCTGCAGCTGTTGCTTTACTACTATATCCGGGGACTGGATATTCAACCGGGATAGGGAATCCATAATCTGGTGTATGAACGTCTATCACTATCGAAAATTTCTCTCCTTTTTTCACTTTTACGGGAAGATCAAATCTGAGTGTATGATATCCAGGGATCTGGTATACTTCATTATTTGATGTTGCCGGCTGGGCACTTCCAACCGGACCATCTTCAGGGTTTACATATACTGTTGCTGTAACACTTGTCCCGACTTGTGGGATGTAAAATCCGGCATTGGTTATTTCAATATCAGTATCAGCGGTAAAAACATTAGCCGCTGACGCATCATCATAGCCAAACCCGAAGCTATTGACCCAACCCAGTGTATCATATCCATATGTACCATCAGTATTATCTGTTGCAGCAGAAAATGCAGAAACACGCTTTCCTATAAGCACATCATAATATGAGATATAAAAAAATCCTTTTTCTCCCCAGTTTGGACCCCAACTATTTGCACAGATAAATGCTCCATCACCTGGAGGATTTGTAGAAAAGGAAGATGCTTTGAAATTATCATCCCACCCAATAATGGATACTGCATGATTTGGGGTTTTCCCATATGGATTATAAAAAGAACTGGTTGCTGAGTTAAAATGCGTATCTGAATATTCTATGGTAGTATAAAGGCATCCTAGGTTTACTATACCCCATTTGATGTTTTCATTATCTGTAGGCCCTGATCTTCCTGGTATCATGGGGACATCAGAAACAAGGGTTTCTACAGGTAGATTTTGTGGAGAGACGAATGAATATGGATTATAGGGATCTAATTTTTCTGGAACCGGACCGGATCCTCTGAGGAAGTATGCAGCGGCCATAAGATCATTTCCACCATCAGCAAAATCAAAACCTGCAGGATCATAGACCGAAACATGGTTTTTGAGGTTATTTTCTGAAAAGTCTTTTGCTGTTTCAGGAAGCAGAGATGATTCCAGGGACTTTATTGAGGCAAAATCCCAACAACTTCCACTTTGTCCCTGATCCCGAATTGCAGGGACACGGTTAGAATTTCTTAAATCAAATGATGAAGGATAGTCAGCCAGGATGTGAAGACTGCTTACTTTTTTTCCAATTAAATGTGAGAGATCAACCGGACTTTCTCGTAATATTCCACTTCCACAGCAATATTGAGTATTTACCGAAGCGTTTGCAATATGTGTGTCCTGCATCCAGGTAATTGATAGTGGAGCAAATGCCCCGCTCGTTATATCATCAGAATCCGCATAACAATGACTAGCAATTATAGTGAATAGAAAAAAAATCAGATATAACAATATTTTATTCTGAATCCCCATACATACTCATCCCTGTATGGTATATATTCAGCAAAGATACATATTTTCTTTTTCATAAAAAATTGAAAATATATACAATATTCCACTCGGGTTTTGGTGAAATATTCTTATATTTTGTTTATGTGTGAGATTTCGGATTTTTTACTAACATAAATATACCGGATGTAATTATCAGGATAACCGGAAATACTTGAAGACTGGTATACAAACCCGCTATATCTGCAATTATTCCGGATACTGATACACCGATTGCCCCTGCACCCATGGCAATTCCAAGGAATAATCCGGATATAAGTCCTACTTTTGTTGGAATCATCTCATGGGACATTGCAATAGTGACTGAGAATGATGACCAGAGCAAGAATCCGAAGATCATCATGGAAGCAATGAGGAAAATTCCATGAGTTAGTAGTATTGCAATAAAGGCCGGAATGGATGCAATCGTAGTGAAAACAATCACTTGTTTTCTGCCAATTCTGTCCGAAAGGATACCTCCGCCGAGTTGTCCGGCAACACCCGCGATCATCATAATGCTGACAAGAGTGGTGGCCTCCAGGAGAGAATATCCTTCCAGAACCAGGTATGTTGGTAAAAATGTCATTCCACCAAAGGTAACCCATGATCTGAGTGTTGCGCCTGAAAAGAGAAGAATTACGGGTTTCCAGTCCTCTTTTATGGTATTTTGCCTCTCATGTTTTATTGTACATATGTCTTCCAAGGGGTGTAAATGCAAAAATAATGCAGTGGCAATCGCTGGGATAATTAACCAGATGACCTGGGGAACTCCCCCGGTGGTAAGAATAATTCCTGCAATTATCGGCCCGAGAGCCATTCCCATGTTTCCACCAACAACAAAGAGCGAGGTAAGTTTTCCTCGTGAATTGCCTGTAGCTAATGTATTTACCTGACAAAGGGCACCAGGATGAAAACTGGCATGACCTACACCTGAAAGTGCAACACATCCGAGCATAATAAGATAATGGTCAGGTATCAGACCAAGTACAGAAACTCCAATTCCAGAGAGGAGAATAGAAATTCCGACACTTACCTTCATCCCCTTGTTATCTGCCAGATAGCCGAACAGTGGCTGGAGTAGGGATGATGTAAGGCTATGAACAACTGGAAGTAAAGCAGCTTCAAAATACCCATATCCATACATGGTAATGAGAACCGGTTGAAGGGCCATAAGGACCGGGGCATAAATATCGTTAATAAGATGGGCAATGGTAAGTTCTCCAACTTTTCGAAGAGCACTCATGATGCCTGCTCCTTTAAATCAGGTATTTTATCAGATGGAAGTTTCATGGTTTCTCCCTGTCTGACTTCCATAATTCGCTCATCATATACAGATTCTATTGCGTGTAATACTCGAAGTAATACCTGTATTTCATCATCGTCAAGTGGTCCGATCCGATGAATAAGTCGTTGGTAAATCATTTCATGAATTATGTCATGATTTTTGTATGCCATTCTGCCTTGATCAGTTAATGATAAGGTAACTTCTTTTTCATTTTTCAGTCCTCTTTCTTTCACGATAAAACCACGTTTAGATAATTTACTGAGTTGCTGGGATGCAGCTCCAGGAGTGACACCCAAAATTTCTGAAATAATTCTTACATTACTCTCAGGATTATCTCCCACTGCCTGGATAAGATGAATATCTGAAGGGGTAATCAAAAAATCAATTCCAAAATTCCGTGGTATTTTTTCTGATTCATTTAATTTGTTAACTATTCGCATCCAGATTTGGTACAGATTGCGAAATTTTTTATCATCGGACATATCGCTTAGATACTAATTTATTTAGTAACTATATAATTTGGATATATGCGCATCTATCAAACGTCAATTAAAAAAGGTAAATTATTGTTTTTTCTCCCAACGAAGGAGGTTCATAACCTGTGAGAGAGTTTTTCCTCGTCTCAGTTCTTCTCTGATCCGAAGCTCTGTATTGTATACTTCACGTGCTCTCCGTGCAATTTCATATGCACGTGTTCTGGGAATTACAACTACTCCTGATTCATCAGCGATAATCCAGTCACCAGGTGAAACAGATTGTCCGCCACAGGAGATTTCAGACCCGATCTCACCAAATCCTTTCGGTTCTCCGGCATTTGGTTGGAAAGTCTTAGCCCAGATAGGAAAATGCATCTTTTTTATATCGTCAACATCTCTTACGGCGCCATCAATAATTACCCCAGCAACGCCCCGGTTCTGACATGAGATGGTTGCAAGTTCTCCCCATGGTGCCACAAAAGTTCCCTGATCATTGTTAATGACGATGACATCACCTGCTCCGGCACGATCAATCGCTTCTACGGGTTTTGCCCAATCTCCTGCAAATGTCTGGACTGTAATTGCTTTCCCCACCGCTTTTGTTCCAGAACAAACAGAAATCATTCCTACCATTGATCCCTTTCGATGCATGGCATCTGATACATTCGATGAAGAGACCATGTTCAGGATTTCTAAAATCTCTTCTTCTCTTGTTTTTTCCGGGCCAGTATATGGGACAGGCTGGTTCATTGCTTCACGGATTCTGCGCGTTGATCCTGACACATCAGATGACCGGATTATTGATCCCCCAACAATTACAATGAAAGCTCCAGATGCTATTGCTCCAGGTGCTGTTTTTTCAGAAATCCCTCCTGCAGCAGCTACCGGGATGCTCACTTTATTTATCACTTTCATGAGAAGATCCAAAGAATCTGTACCCGTCATCTGTTGGTCTATACCAGTATGAGCACAGATATAGTCAACACCCAATCGCTCTAACTCTTCGGCTCGTTCAGCGGGATTGTGAACAGAAATCAGATCAGCCATTATCCTGACACCATATTTCCGTGCAGCTCTGACTGATTCAGCAATTACTGAATCATCTGAGGCACCCAAAACACAGACAATATCAGCTCCGGATTTTGCTGCCATCTCAACTTCTATCGCACCAGTATCTGCGGTCTTCATGTCCGCAATAATCTTCAGGTCCGGAAATGCTGACTTGAGCATGCGTACCGCCCGCATTCCTTCGCTTTTAATGAGAGGAGTACCGACTTCAAGCCAGTCTGCTCCTCCATTGACCGCTTCCCCTGCAATGGTCAGGGCACGGTCCAGTTCAACCAGATCCAGCGCGACCTGGAGTACAGGACGGTTCATATGGTACACGTTACCGGTTTATGAGATAACTGTTCTCCTCTATGGAGATATGTACACATTTTATGGAACCTGACACTCAATCAGAGAAGATACTTAAATCTCCCAGAATTGATAGATCTTAATACATACAGTCTGTATAAGCTGTCTTTGTGGGGGATGAACATGAAATTCGCGCATATACGTTTTATGCTAAAACTGCTATTATTAACCGGATTATTTTTATCTGGATTTGTTATTGGAATCACCATTGCTGACCAGTCAGAAAACCAGACAGATACTATGAGTGTGGACCAAAATTCTGCTCCATATGTTCCGGGTGAATTAATTGTTAAATATAAAGATGGTACTGTAGCGGCTCTTGCAGCAGAAGGATCTGGTCCAGTGGCTCTGGAAGCTCTCGGTGCAGAAGTCTCTACTGATTTCTCATCGGAGGGACTTTCAAATCTCCAGGCACTTGATATATCAGGTCCATTGTCAGTAAAAGAAGCAATTGACGAATTAGAACAGTCACCATATGTGGCATATGCGGAACCAAATTATATCATTTCTTTATCATTGCCTGAAACCGAACCTGCGGGACCGGATGATCCTGGGGCTCTTTCCGCTCTTTCTGTTCCCAATGATCCGAAGTTCGGAGAGCAGTGGGGACTTGCAAATACCGGACAGACCGGTGGAATGAGTGGTGCGGATATTCATGCAAAAGAGGGATGGGATACGACTACCGGGTCTGATTCAATAGTCGTTGCGGTAATTGATACCGGTGTTGATTATACTCATCCGGATCTTGCTGCTAATATCTGGACAAATTCTGGTGAAATTCCGAATAATGGTATAGATGATGACGGTAACGGGTATATTGATGATGTCCATGGTTATGATTTCATCAATAATGACAATGACCCTATGGACGATAATGGTCATGGAACCCACTGTGCCGGAGTCATCGGAGCTGTTGGCAATAATGGAGTCGGCATTGCAGGTTTGAACTGGAAAGTAAAAATCATGCCATTAAAGTTCCTCCGTGCTGATGGAAATGGAGATACCGCAGCATCACTGAATGCTATCGCATATGCACGTCGTATGGGAGCTGATGTCATAAGTTGTTCGTGGGGTGGCACTGCAAAAAGTCAGGCTCTTGGCGATGCAATTGCCTCAACAAACATTCTGATCCCGTGTGCTGCAGGAAATGCCGGATCGAATAATGATATCACTCCGCATTATCCATCCGGATTTGATTCCCCACAGATTATTTCTGTAGCGGCATCAGATGCAAAAGATGGAATCCCCTCATTTTCTAATTATGGGGCATCAACCGTTGATGTTGCCGCTCCAGGTGACTGGATCATGTCAACCTATCCAAGTTCTCTTGGGTACCCGTATGTAAAAATGAAAGGGACATCAATGGCAACACCCCATGTAGCAGGGCTCGCAGCATTACTCCTTTCAAAGAATCCATCCATGACCCCTTCTGCCCTGAAGGCAAAAATTATGGAGACAGTGGATAAACTCTCTGCGTTTAATGGGAAAACAGTCTCCGGTGGAAGGATTAATGTACAAAAAGCACTTGGCGGTGGAAGTTCATCTTCAGGTGTAGTACCTCTCCCTGGTATGAGTCAGTCACCAAAAGACCTGAATGGTGATGGGAAATTTGAGGATGTAAATGGGAATGGTAGAGCAGATTATTCTGATGTTGTAACCTTCTTCAAACAAATGGAATGGATAAGCAAAAATGAACCGGTTACAGCATTTGACTTTTCAGGGAATAATAGAATTGACTTTACTGATGTTGTAAAATTATTTCAGTCAATATAAATGAGGGTGGATATTCCAGTCTTTTTTTTATTTTTCTTCTGGTGACCACCGATTTGTAAAGAATATCTCTTTTCCTGGTTTTTTACTCGGCACTTTCACTTCTTTCGGATATCCTGCAGGTATTAGAGAAATTAAAGAGAAAGGCTCAGGGATATCCAGAAGTTTACAAATATCTGTTCCATACTCTTTTTTATCACCTGCCACCCAGCACGTTCCAACACCATATGCCTGTAAGCAGGTGATCATATTCATCGTTGCAGCACAGCAGTCTTCCAGGTAATATTTGGCACTTTTATCGCCACAGGTAACAAAACATGCAGCAGCATCTGCAATGAATTTTCCATGATCTGTAAAATCAGCGATCTTCTTTAAGAGATCGCGGTCGGTTACAACACCTATCAGCCATGGTTGAAGGTTCATCGCAGTCGGCGCTAGACGACCGCATTCAAGCGTTTCTTTTATAATTTCATCACTGAGCGGTGAGTCAGTATATGACCTGACGCTACGGCGTGATTTGATTATCGTAGCTCCAAGATTCATGACATGTAATGGTGTCCATTACAAAAAAAGGATCCTGTTCTCTTCAGGATCTTCTGATAATAAACAGGACTAATAATGCCCCTGTTATGGATGCTAATCCCAGAGGTGTTTGAGTTTGTGTCGCATACGGGGTGGTCTCTGTGGTTGGTTCTTCCTCAGCAGTATGAATTGTTATTGTTGGCTGAAGTAATACCGAAGATTCCGTAATTTTTTTCTGTGCATTGGGCAGTTCTGACTGAGTGAAGACAGGAGTTCCTTGTGAAGTTGGTGTCGTTTGTATTGTTGGGGTTCGTGTAATTTTGGGTGTAATAACAGGAGTACTTGTTTCTTTTTCTATGGGTTTTTCCTGAGTTGGTGTTCCAACTTCAATGGCGACTGGAGATTTTATCAGGGGATTGACATTTTGAATTAATATTTCAACTTGTGTAGAAATTCCTGATCCCATGTCTGGGAGATTGTCTTTTATTCGGTTCATGGAAAGTTCTGCCTGAACTATCCAGGTTCCGCTGTCTACACCACCAGTACTCCAGACCGGGCCAGTTGATGTGAGTGAGGAAGTAAGAGGAATCCCGGTCAGACTAAATGATCCGGAAGGACCTGAAACAGAAGAAAACCTGGCACCCTGTGGGCTGATTAGGACAATATCTACTTGCCCATCAGGTCCGCCTCTTGAATTTGCCTCATAGACGTTTGATGAAATTCTAAACGAAATTGCATCTCCTCTGGGAACCCATTTTCCTGAAGCATCAAAATCCGAAGATTCATCATACACTCGTACAGAAATCTGGGGTTTTTTTACCTGAAAAACCGGAGTCTGGTCAGGCCATGCATACCAGAGCCCTTCTTTTCCAGAGAACGTTGATGGAGATACATAAAATGATGTTGGATTAGAGACACTCATTATCTCTGTTGGCTCTGAAGATCTGCTGCTACCTGGAGCCCACCAGCCAATTTGTCCACCATCTTCTATCCCTGATGCTGTGATGTCAAGTCCCTCCTCACCCAAAAAAACGGTTCCGCCTGCCCTGATTATCTTCAAGTCTGCCACAACCGGAGAAATAAATATTCCTGCCAAAAAAATGAAGACGATAAGGAGTGTCTGTGTATTCATATCAAACAATTTCTTTCTGACAATATAGTCTTCTCTACTAGACCAGATCCTATATAGTTATCAGGTCAAGATTCAGTATATGGAAGTTGCTTTTTTTGCTGGGGGTTGTTTCTGGGGTATAGAAGCAGCATTCCAGCAGATTCCAGGAATTAAAAGCACACGTGTTGGATATATGGGGGGGCATACCAATGAACCAACATATCAGGATGTCTGCTCAGATAAAACAGGTCATGCTGAAACTGTTGCTATTGAATTTGACGAAACAATAGTATCCTATCAATCGCTTCTCAAACATTTTTTCTCTATGCATAATCCTACCGAGATAGATCGGCAAGGTCCGGATATCGGAAGTCAATATCGTTCAGTTGTTTTTTACACTACAAATGAACAAAAAGAGCAGGCAGAAAAGTTTATTGCAGATATCAATCTGTCCGACCGATATAATGTTCCAGTAGCCACGGAGGTAATTCCAGCATCTACATTCTGGCCTGCGGAAGATTACCATCAGTCATATTTTATGAAAATTGGACAGCGTTATGGTCGGAGTCTGTTTTGATATGAACTCTTCTTTTCGATATGGTTTGATAAAAAAATTTGTGCTGATTCTCATTTTCATTCTCTCAATTGAGATGGGATCTGCAGCATCACCAGATCCTTATGGAGTTATTCTAATTTCCTGGGATGGGATATCAAAAGATACTCTGGAAAACCTTCTGGAAGGAGATGGTCTCCCTCATCTAACCAATCTTTTAGAAAACGGGACTATTATTAACATTTCTATTACAGATCATTATCCTGATTCCATGGCAGGCCATGCCCAGATTTTAACAGGCTATTCTCCAGAACAGACCGGCGTTTTTAAAAGTATGCGGTATGGTGAGATTCCTCTAGGAATGACAGTTTTTGAACGACTTGAAGATACCCTTGGATCAGATAACATCAGTACTGCAATTGTTGCATCACAGGAGAAAAGTCTTGGGACACTCAAAGGTCTGCCCTTTTACCATGCAGGCAGGGTGGTTGATTATTATTATGGCCGGAACAGTGATGCCGGACTGGTTGGATCAGTAGCATCCGAGTCAGTCTATCATTTTGGTTCTCTGGGACGCTTTTTTATCTTCGCTCACTTCAGAGATGCGGCAGATGCAGGATATGCATACGGGGCAGGATCTCCTGAGCAGATTGCGGCTATCCGGGAGATAGATGAAGCTACCGGGATGATTTTACAAGCATTAGATGATCTGGGGATATCAGATAAGACCGTCCTTTATGTAACCACAGATCATGGGTTTAATACTGGTCCCAAGGATCATACCGGACAGATATCTCTCTGGATGGTAACAAATGAACCTGGATATAACCTGACCGGAGATCAAAAAGATATCGTTCCGACAGTTCTTAAGCGACTGGGCGTTCCCTACCATGAGATGAATCCTCCGTATAATGCAACGGCTCTCATCCCCTGATTTTTTCAGTATAGATTCGTCTCTTCTTTGAGGGATTTATAAACCGGGAACAATTCGATACTATATCGTACGAGAAAAAAGAAAGGGTTTAGCCGAAGAGGGCTCCGAGCCCTGCCATTCCACTTTCTTCTTCAGCTTTCTTGTCTTCAGCTGGGGCTTCTTCTGCTGCAGCTGCTGCCGGAGCGGCTCCAGCTGCTGCAGGTGCTGCTGCAACAGCGACTGGGGCTGCTGCTGCCTTGCTGATTGCGTCCTCAATGTCTACACCATCAAGGGATGCAACAAGTGCTTTTACACGTGATTCGTTGACAGCGATACCAGCGGCAGAAAGTACTGCCTGAACAGAGGATTCGTTGATCTCCTTTCCTGCTTTGTGCAGAAGGAGTGCAGCGTATACATACTCCATGTTTAATTCACCAATTATTTTTTCCGATAGTTCGTATTGTTCTCATATTGATTAATTGACAACGTTTGAAAGGGCCATGGCCTGAGCCTGTGCCTTTCCAATAACGGCGTCAATAACGTCACTGCTAGTGACCGCAGCTTCGACAGCAACTCCCCGTGCATCACGAACAGCTTTCGTAAGCAGTGCAGATGCGGTATCCTTGGTTGGATATGCAGCATTGACTGATAAGTTAAAAGCATGTGTTGCAGCGGTGATAATGCTGTTGTAGAATGCAGTCTCATCGATCGCAAGGACATCAGACTCATAGATACTTCCTTCATAGAAGGCTGCCTGCAGAACCAGACCGACATCCATCGGTTTGATATCTAACTTGGCGAGTGCATCTGCAAGTTTTTTGTTGATCTCCTCACCGGCCTTTACCACTGTTTTTGTTTCACGAATGGTAACTTTTCCTGCCTCAATTGCCGCAGGAATACCGGCTTGTTGAAGTTCTCCTACGATCGGACCAGGACGGAAACTGGTCGGTCCTTTTGAAATGACGATATCTTCCGGTGCAGTCTCACCAGGACGTGCTGCCATCTTCGTTTTTGTCTTTTCAAGCATACTGTAGAGCTTGAAAGGATTTTCATTGGTAAAGATGAGAGCAGAGTGTCCGGATAGGTGTGAAGAGAGTTCTAATATTGATCCTTCATTCTCACCAAACGCATGTTCGATGAGTGTGTTCCGGGTCATTATCAGTTCGGCTTTGCCGCGAAGATTTCTTCTGATATCCTGCACCTGTCTGGCTGGGATTCCATACATATCAACAAGACCTACCAGTTTATATTCACCGGTAAGACGTTTGATAGTTGAAATCTCATCCTTCTTCCACTGGGGCAGATGAGCGGTATACAATGCCATTATAACTCCACCTTTACAGACGGCCCCATGGTTGTCTTAACATAGACCGATCTGACCTGGAAGTCACCCATCTCCAGTTTTCCAAGAATACGCTTGAGGATTGCATCGATGTTCTCTGCAACTTCCTCTTCACTCATAGAGGTAGTACCAACTTTGAGTGAGAATGACATCTTGTCTTTGGTTCTGACTTTTACAGATTTCCGAAGTCGTTCCACGATTGGACGGATGTCCACACCGGCGGGAATCGGCTGCGGCATTCTGCCACGGGGACCAAGCCTTGGACCCAGCCATCTTCCGACAAGACTCATAACCTGCGTTTCTGCAAGGAAAAACTGATGCTCGGATGCAACTTTACGTGCTTCACGAGGGGCACCTCCAAGGCGCTCAATCTCTTCCGGTCCCATGATGAGTTCGACACCGGATTCTCTGGCCTGGGTAACAATGTCACCAGATCCGAGAACGGCAATCTTGACTACTCTTCCATTCCCATTAGGAAGGAGAATTGTCTCATCAATACGGTTTTTCGGCTGAGACATGTCGATATTTTTCAGGTTAATGGTCATATCGACACTCTCGGTGAATTTCCGTTCAGGCGCCTGTTCTTTTGCCTTTTTCAATGCGTCAATAAGGACGCTTTTCTCTACCATCAGGTTCCTCCATAGTGATGCGACCGTGAATTACGATCTTCTATGGTTACTTATCGATCCTATCCCACGAGAACTGCGTCATGAGCGCCCGAATCAATCTCTTTGAGCATATCTTTGGGCTTTTTGCCTGAAACGGTTATACCTAACGAGACGCAGGTACCGATAACCTCTTTGACCGCATTTTTGAGATCATAAGAAAGCATATCATCAAGTTTCATTTTGGCAATCGTGACAGCAGACTCAAGCGGCATGTCCCCGACAATATTGGTATTCGGCTCTCCAGAGCCTTTTTCAACGCCTGCCTCTTTCATGATGAGAGCTGTCGTGGGCGGAATACCGACCGAGATGGTGAAATTCTTCTTATCATCCACCTCAACACGGACAGGGACCTGCATACCATTGAAGGATGCGGTCTTTTTGTTAATCTCATCAACAACGGCTTTGACGTTGATACCGAGGGGACCCAGCGCCGGACCAAGTGGTGGACCAGCTGTTGCTTTACCACCGGGTACTAGTACCTCGACTACTTCTGCCATTGTGTATCACCAGTCAGGACGGTTCATGTCCATCTGGGTTCATGAAGGTTGGAAGTCTAGATAAAAAAGAATATGTCCGAATGGGTACTGAGAGGATGTTATGAATCATCCTCACCACGGTCAATAACGCGGACATGATCGCCGCGAACCGTGATTGGAATTGGCAGTACACTTTCGTAGAGTTCAACTGTAATCTCTTCTTTAGAGGCGTCAACTCGCTTGACAACCGCTTTTTCACCCTTAAAGGGACCATTGATAAGTTCGACAATAGTGCCTTCATCTATCCCGCTGACTGCAGGTTTTGGAATCAGGTAATGCCCAACTTCCTCAAGGGTGGTTATTCCGGTAAGCACAGTGCGCGCACTCGGTACATGTTCCATCAGTTCCTGAACTCTGGCCAATGGTTCATCTGTTTCTACCAGAACGTACCCTTTCAGTTCATCAGGAACAATTACCGACATTACCCGGATATCATTATCCTCGTCCCGCACCGCCTTGTCGATATTGTCTGCGACCGACCGTTCTGCCCGGTTCGTGGTCTTTACCGCAAAGATGCGGGTAAGACGGTGTTCAGTCTCCATGATGATCAGGCCGGGAGCAGCAGGAAGAGTTCGTAGATGATGAACCCGATGATACCTATGAGTACGACACCTGCCGCAGCAACAAGAGCGATTTTTGTATATTCATCTCTGGTTGGAAAGCGGGCGAGTTTGAGGATACGCACGTATTTGCGGAAGAGTTCCTCGTTTAAGTTGATGTCCAGTTTAGGGATTTCCATATATATCACTTCAGAAAATCAATCTCAAAGTGTCTCTGAAATTTCGGGTTATTTTTTTCATTCCTACCATATATTTGTGGCGACCGAACACCAGTCAGGATAAGGAGAGTCCGGATAGTGTTCTGCATGGTAGGATCTATTTGAGCTCCCCAGATTATACGTGCATCCGGGTCAATAAGATTATAGACTTCTTCTACAACTCCTTCTGCTTCGCCCATGGTCATGTCAGGACCTCCGGTCACATTAACGAGTGCAGATGTGGCGCAGGAAATATCTATGTCAAGGAGTGGAGATCTGATGGCCTTTCGTACAGCATCCGCAGATTTGTCTTGTGCTTCACTCTCGCCCATACCGATCATGGCGACACCTCCTTTTTCCATAACCGCACGGATATCAGCAAAATCCAGGTTAACCAATCCGGGAACGGTAATGAGTTCTGTGATCCCTTTTACTGCCCGCATAAGAACTTCATCAGCCACTTTAAAAGCAGCGTATAAAGGAAGCTTTGGAACAACCTCCATCAAACGGTCATTTGGAACGACGATAACCGTATCTGCAACATCTCTGAGCCGTTCAAGTCCTGCTTCAGCATTTTCCATCCTGATAGCTCCTTCGGATGAGAAAGGAAGCGTGACAATTGCTATAGTTAATGCTCCCTCTTCATGAGCTGCCCGGGCGACCACTGGTGCACATCCGGTCCCGGTCCCCCCACCAAGACCGGCAGTAATGAATACCATATCTGAGTCTTCAACAGCCCGACGAATTTCATGTTCACTTTCAAGAGCAGCTTCTTCCCCGACCTGTGGGTATGAGCCGGCTCCAAGACCCCTTGTTCGTTGCCGTCCAATTAATATCCGGTGATCCGCTTTCACGGTTGCAAGATGCATGGCATCTGTATTAATGGCATACAATGTTGTGCCTGCAATCCCCTCATCCATCATCCGGGTAATGGTGTTGGATCCGGCTCCACCACAACCGACAACAGAAATCCTGGTGGTCATCGTCCGGAGGACTGCATCCAGATCGCTGTTGTTTTGCGGAATCTGCTGTTCTGCTTTTGCCCTGTTAAGCGCTTCTTCTACGATAGATTTCATCAAATCTGCCTCTGCGATATCATTATCCGATGTTCTGTTTCAGTCATCACCATATCCGGATAAACCATAGATTCTCCCACAAGTATTGATTTTCCTGCTATAAGTTCGCTATAAAGTGGTCCCGGAGAGATTCCTAGTCGTTGAGCTTTTTTCGGATCAAACCTGGTTTTTTTGATAATGAGTGTATCCCCCTCAAAAGAACAGGCATATCTGTCCTGTATCAATGTTAGACAGAGAGATATTAATTGATCTGATAATCCAAGGCTGTATTTTTTGTCCGTGATAAACATCGAATGGCATGATTTTCCTTTCCCGGTAAGATGAACAATCGGAAGTGGTCCCAGGGTTTGAATAAACTCATCTGGTGCAGTCTTCATAACTTCCTGTAAAAGATCATCGGGGATAGTACATATTACAGGTTCATAACAATGAGGTAAATCATGGACAATACATGAGCATCCAGGAGCTTCTTTCAACACAAGATTTCTGATCTTCAGGTAATCTGAAAAAGGTAACTGTTTGAGCCGGATTAAATCTCCTTGTCCAAGCACCGGAATAGCATATTTTTCTGCTAATCCCGATATCATTCGTTCTTCCTTTCCGGACATAGCTTTTCCATCGACGAAAATCGCTTGTGCCTGAGAACATGAGATTACCTCCAGAAACATCTTCTCGGTCAGATACTGGATATCTCGAGTTGGCATGATATGTCCGAAACCACCTCTTGTTAACTTAGAGATTTCAGTTTGCCTTTGTGCATAATGGGTTCCTCCAAATCCTGCCATCCGAATAACTGTTGATGTATCATTTACGAGAGCATCACGGACTGTCATTGCTACTGCCCGTGCACCTCCCCGATCATTCCATTCAATTGAAGAACTACCAATTTCTATGAAACAGGATGGTAGGGGAATATTGGTTGGTCCATGATGTGTTGCTTCGTACATGACTTCATATCCTTCCGGAGCATATCTGACAAGACCATTTAACAGGGCATGCATAAGTTCTGAAGCAGCCGGAGTTAATGTGTGTGGGGTTCCGCCATAATCAGCCGGCCCAAAATTACCAGTCACATGGACAGTCATAACTGGTCGTGGCCGCTCACTCGCATGACGAGAGAGAAAAATTATTCTTTCAGAATCCCCGGGTATTGATGGACCATTGAGAAAAATTAAGCGTTCATCGCTGTATAGATGCCTGATATATGGTGCAATCCCAGGTTCATTTTTCAGTATCATGCAGAGTTCCTCGTGAATTAATGTACCTGCAGGATCTTTGCGTGAACTAATCAGAAGCGTTCTGGGAATTGTTGATTTGGATGTCATTGGTGGTAACTGATAGCTATAACCTTTATTCTCAGGTACATAATTTATACATATGGAAAATGAACAGATAAAAACCATCTTTGAAAAAGAAGGTATTACTTCAGAAATCCAATGTACGAAAGCTTTTGAAATATCAGAGAAATATGGCGTATCAAAAATGGAGATCGCCAGATATTGCAATAAGAACAATATAAAAATCCGCGCCTGTCAGCTTGGCTGTTTTAAATGAGCCGATTCCTTTCGGTTGTCTCTGTTCAGAATGCCAGAGACACTCTTACTTTTCTTGCGAGGAAAACAGCAGATAAAAGTGTTTTATTAGGAGATTCATTGGGACTGATTCTCCGAAAAGATATCCTATCTGATTGTGATATACCCGGATTTAATCGATCATCAGTAGACGGATATGCAGTCTGTGCATCTGATACTGTCGGAGCTGGTGAGAGTATTCCAATAATGCTTACTCTTATTGGACGGGTTGGAATGGGGGAGGAACCATCTGATCCAATTACTCCGGGAACATGTATGTATATACCAACTGGAGGTTTTCTTCCACCAGGTGCAGATGCAGTTGCAATGATTGAATATTGTGAGGAGATAGGAGAAGAAGTTCTCATTTCAAAACCCATGGCGGTTGGAGAAAATATTGTTTTTAAGGGTGAGGATTTTTCTACAACAAACCCTGCTTTAAAGGCTGGAACGAAGATCTCCTCACGTGATATGGGAGTCCTTGCTGCTTGCGGAGCACAGGAGGTTATTGTCGCATCTCCCCCACGGGTTGCTATTATCTCGACAGGAAATGAAATTATTGCAGTTCATGAAACTCCCAAAGCTGGTCAGATCAGGGATGTCAATACGTACCTTTGCACAGGGTTCATTGCTGAATGTGGTGGTACACCAATTGTTATCGGAACTATTCCCGATGAACGAGAAGCACTAGAAACAGCGATACATGATGCAGTTCAAAAAGCGGATATTGTTTTAATATCCGGGGGTAGCTCCAAGGGAGAACGGGATATGTGTGCTGATATTATTGCTGCTCGTGGAGAAGTTCTTATTCACGGAATTGCATTATCTCCAGGAAAACCTACAATAATCGGAAAAATAGATGGCAAACCGATAATTGGACTTCCAGGACATCCTGCATCGGCATATATTGTTCTCATTGCATTGGTCAGAGATCTTCTTTATGCGATGACCGGTCAGATACGATCACCGGTAAAATTATCTGGAACACTCTCATCCTCGGTTCCATCAGCAAAAGGTCGTGAGGATTATATCAGGATTATACACGATGGAGATATTATTACGCCTGTGTTTGGAAAATCAGGGCTTACCAATACTCTGGTGATGAGTGATGGCTTCCTTTGTATTCCTGCTGATATTGAGGGATATGAAAAAAACACACGAATTTTTGCTGAACCATGGAGTTCTGAATGAGTGACCGATATCTGCACCTGACCTCTCTTCCTGATGCTTTGAAGTTACTTCGTGATAAGTTTCCTGCAATCCGGAAGATTGAGAAAATTCCTGTGTCTGATTCTATTGGACGAGTTACCGCTCATGCAATTCATGCTCCATTGTCATATCCTGCGGGTCACCTTTCTGCAATGGATGGTATAGCGGTAAAAACGAATGACACTCATGGAGCAACCGATCAACACCCAGTAATCATTCAAGATTTCATTCGGGTAAATACTGGAAATCTTGTTCCATATGGATATGATGCTGTCATTATGATCGAAGATACCGAAGAGGATGAAGAAGGTTTCCTGATACGAAAACCAGCATATCCCTGGCAACATATTAGACCGGTTGGAGAAGACATTGCCCAAGGTGAAATGGTCATTCCTGGAGGTCATGCTATCAGATCTTGTGATGTCGGAGCTATGGCCTCTTATGGAATTACCGTTGTTGATGTCCTTTCTCTTCGTGTAGCGCTCATTCCAACTGGAAGTGAGATAGTCCCTCTTGGAACAACTCCTGGACCAGGACAAGTTATTGAAAGTAACATGCTTATGGTTGCTGCAGAGATCCAAAAAACCGGTGCTTTTGTAACTTTGTATCCTATTGTTCCAGATGAACCAAATCTCATTTCATCCGCTATTCAGAATGCAGTAGAGACTCACGATCTTGTTCTTATATCTGCAGGATCATCCAAGGGAACAAAAGATTATACAAATTCTATTATCGCTGATCTTGGTTCTGTATTTGTTCATGGTGTTGCTATAAAACCCGCAAAGCCAGTAATTCTCGGAGAAATTTCTGAGAAACCCATTATCGGGATGCCGGGATATCCTGTTGCCTGTCATACTATTCTTCGTGAGATCGTCAATCCTTTCCTTTCCTGGCAAGGTCTGTGTACTGAAGAATATCATAAGATATCTGCGCGTCTTGCCGGGCCATTATTTTCAGATATAGGTGTGGATGAATTTGTCCTGGTTACCATAGGAAAAATTGGAGAACAATGGATTGCTCTTCCATTATCCAGAGGATCTGGCGTACAGATGAGTATGGTCAGATCGAATGGATACATTTGCATCCCATCATCTTCAGAAGGATTTGAATCCGGGTCAATCGTTGATGTTTTTGTCACAACATCGATTTCAGAAGCAGAAAAAACTATTCTAATTACCGGGAGTCATGATCCGGTTATCGATTATCTGGCAGATCAACTTCGCGATTTTGGAATATTTCCTGCATCTGTACATGTAGGAAGTATGGGGGGACTTCTTGCACTGAAAAGAGGAGATTGTCACCTGGCACCGATGCACCTGTTATCCGATGATGGAGACTATAATATTTCATACCTGAAACGGTACATGTTAGGGGAAGAACTGGTCCTTATCTGTGTCGCAGAACGAGAACAAGGCATTATATCAAAACAGAATTTGTCATTTAATGACATAACAAAATACCGGTTTATTAATCGTCAAAAGGGTTCTGGAACCCGTATGCTTCTTGATTATCTTTTAAAGGAAAAAGGAATTTTGCCGGATGATATTGATGGGTATACTCGTGAAGTAACAACTCATCTCGCCGTATGTCTAGGAATTATGTCTGGAGATGCAGATATGGGTATGGCTGTTCATTCAGCAGCAAAAGCATATGGTCTTTCATTTGTTCCGGTTGGGACTGAGCGATATGAAATTGTCATGAAAGCCGAAAGTTATGATCATGATGTAAGAATTCAGCAAATAATTGCAACCATACAATCACCATCATTTAAATCTCTCCTCGACAGACTTGGAGGATACCAAACAAAAGAAACCGGAGTTATCAGAAGGATTACATAAATTTCAATCACATAAACATTAACTACAGATATAAAATAAATTATATTTCACTCAAAAAATGTTCCGGGATTTTTTGAATTTACAAAAGTATATAGAAGTTTCATCGCTCGTTTTTCTGATTCTCCTCCACATCTCATAACCAGGTCCCCATGATGCCTGATTAGCTCTGCAAGCTTCGTATCCTGGTATAAAATATACCGGGTTGCATGAACTGTTGCTTCAATTACATTGTTAAAACCACGATGGACCGGATGTGGTGGTTCTGGTGTCAATGCAATATGGACTGGTTCCAATCCAACAAATATTTTTTCAGAGGTTTTATTCAGAATTTGTGCTTTACAAAGAATCCAGTTTTGAACACTGCGCAGACGTTGGATATGATATTCTCCAATTTTCTCTTCAACATATGATTCACTAGAAAGATCTTCAAAGGTAGTTCTTACAAAAAGAACAGGATCATGTGTAATATGTGCAACTATCCAACCATCTCTGATTATATTTTCAGCAGTATGACTTGTTCGGAACACAATCATCGATAAGGAATTATTCTTCAGAATAATGCCCATTGGTGCAGCATTATAACTGGTTGAGACGATAACTTCGTTGATTCCCTCAATAAAAATGTTGTCTATTGGATACAATCGTGATCCCACTGCCACCCCTCTCCCAAAGCAATATAGATTCCTGATATCATAATATCTGCCAGGGAGCCGGGATTGTATCCATTCATCAGACAATAATTATCTAGTTCTTCTAAAGTCATAGATCCTTTCTTTACCATAATTGCCATATCTCTAACTTTTTCTGATGCATGAGATCCAAATTTTTTTGCAATAAATGTATCCGGATATTCAGAAAGGAGGGTAAGAAATACCTGTGATATCTGACATTTGTCATTATGAGATGAAAAAAGAAGATCTGCTGTATATCTGGTGAGAGGAAAACCAGATATTATTTCTTTAGCAACCAGGTCATGAGGTGAAGAATATTTCATTACATCAAAAAATGTCATTCCCCGGCTTTTTAGTTCTTCTTTTGCCTGAGGATCATTGATATCCAGTTCATCAGATTCTCTGACCCTCACGGCAGTATGTGCAAAAGCATCATAAAAATCCAGTGCATCATCAATTGTCGATTCTTTTACAAGCCGGTAAGCTTCTTGTATTGTTCCTCCCATAAGAAGTGGTATGAGAAGGATAAAAGCTCCAAAATGAGTATTCCCACCTTTATGTCGTCCGGTAAGAATGGTAGCCTCCTTGATGAGTGTTCCAATTGAACCATTATTTTGTTCTGCTTTTTCCAAAACCGGTCTGCAAAAGATTACTGAAGCAAGAAAATGTTGCAGTTTTGTATCAGGATAATCATGACACCGATCTATATTTCCAGGTTTATTCCAAGCACATACCTCTAAAGTCATCGCAAGCTGGGCTCGTTCAGTTCTAGATATTTCGGGAATCATGAAAAAATTTTCTTTAGTAATTTTTTGGAAACTTCCCGCTTTAAATCCATATAAGTAGATTTTTTTAGACCTGCCTGCCGAAGTGTTGCATCGCGGAACATACAGGGTGTAGAATCTTTGCAGCAGTATGCCAGACTACCAAAACAGGTATTTGCTCCTTGTTCAAGAGGTGTTCCTTTGACAGCTTCCATCTTCATTGAGACAAACTCCTGAGGAGATATTTTGTATTTTTCTAGGGTGGGAAGAAGGGGGCATGGTTTTACCGGCATACAACAAAAGGCAAGTGATCTAATATCTCCCCCACGACACAATTGTTTTGGGGCATTATACCAGCCATGTTCCTTTGTATATTGGGCTATTTGTGCTCGTAAAGAGGAAAGTGTTTCAGAATCTGACTTTCTTGCCAGTGATATCATATCTGCACCATGAGCAAACATGTCTTTGGCTTTTTCAAAGGTATTAATGGAATTATTTGCTATGATAAAAATTGGTGATGCGTCGCGAATTTTCTTCAGATACGAATAACCATAGTCCATCAGGTCGATATGTAAGATATCTGCTCCGGCCTTCCAGAGAAGACGGGATAATTCAACATCATCTGATGCTACTCCTGCGCGTATCTTGACCGATACCAGAACTCCAGATATTTTTAATGCCTGAACATAAGCTATCAGAACCTCCGGATGATGCAGTAGAAATTCACCACTTCGTGCATCTATCATAGGTTGCTGTCGGCAATGTGCATCAATCTCATATACTATTGAATTATCGAGCTCTTGAGCAAGGGCAGCCAAAGACCCTGATTCCGAAGCCCTGATATTTACTACCGGTACAACACCAGATGCTTCAATAAGCGCTACCTGACCTTTGATGTCCTCCACAACATTTCTAGGTAAAAACTCTTCTCTTCCCTGATCAGAGAGTGCTCGTGCTGCCTGAATAGTAAGGTCATCGATTGCATAACCTCCTATTATTCCAAGACCGATATGTTCTGCGACATTGCGAATATATGCACCATCTGTTATACCTGCCATGCAGGCTACAGCAATTGGAGTTTTTATTAGTTTTTCCCCGATAAAGAGATTGAAATTCGTATCCATTAGTAACCCTTGTCCATAATCATCGATCCTACTTGGGTATAAGGTTCTCTCTGGTTTCTCAATAAAAACCAGAACAATACTTTTCTATAATTATGAAGAATGTATCCCAGATGAGAAGATCTTGATACATATTTCTAAAGAGTATAACATTTGGTAACTATTTTATTACGTGCAGGAGTACCTATTGAGAATGACAAAAACTGGAATTCTTCTGGTAGGGCATGGTAGTAAAAAGGAATACAATAAAGATCTCATTACAAAAACTGCAGATCTAATTCAGCAGAAACACCCTGACTATATCGTCAGATGCGGATTTATGGAATTTAACCAGCCAACCATTAAAGAATCGCTTGATATGTTCAGAAATGATAATGTTGACAGTATTGCTGTCGTTCCCCTTTTCCTCGCCCGCGGAGTTCATATAGATGAGGATATCCCTGGAATCCTCGGACTTGCTGCTGGCCAGAAACGAGGTCTTTTTGCACTCGCAAACAAGGAAGTCCCTCTCGTATACGCTGATCCTATCGGACCAAATCCGCTCTTGGCAGACCTCATGATGGAGAACGCAAAGGCGGCACTTGACCTGATCTGATGCAAATTCTTGTTCTGGATACTATCCATGGAGGAAAGGTGATTGCTGATCACCTCTCCCGTCTTGGTCATAATATAGATATGGTTGATGTCTATCGTGGTCAGGAAGGAATTATTCCCGAGATAGCACGTTCTCGATCGTATGATCTTGTGGTCGTTCCGGTTCATCTAGATCCGGATTACGCTCTTCTTCATGAGATTTCATCACCGGTAATATCTCATCATGCTGCTGTAAGATGGATACTGGGGAACAATTTTTCGAAACCTGTTATCGAAATTACCGGAAAACAGGGAAAATCTACGACAGCAACAGCTCTGGCATTTCTTATGCAGGGACCTGGTTTGTTACAGACATCGAGCGGACTGTATAGATATCCTGAAAAGGAAGTAATTGGAAGATATTCTATCACACCCGCTTCTCTATTAACCACATCTGCATTCATTCCTCCTAATGGATGGTTCATTGCAGAGATTTCAATCGGATTTTGTGGTATAGGATCCTTGGGGATTATCACTTCAGGACTTGATTATTCTATCGCGAATGAGAAAAGAAGTGCCTTTACAGTAAAATCTGAACAATCCCATGTGATGGAGAAAGTTCTGGTTGCACCCGGTGTTGTGCTTCAACACACAGGTGCAATTTTTGCAAAAGACCTGATAACTATTGAAGGGTCAACTGCTTTTTATAATTATTTAGGAATAACCGGAGAATTTTCTAATCCTCTCCTGACTCTCCCCGGTTATCAGACTCCTTTGATGCTGGCAGCTGGTGCTGCTCTTCTCCTTGGAATTAAACCAGATAAATTATCAGAATTTACTGCCCTTCCAGGTCGCATGGAAGTTTTCCATGAAGACGGTTATATAATTATTGATAATGCAAACAGCGGCACTTGTTTAGCTACTACGATGGATTCTTTTCGTTATGGAAAAGAAATAGTTGGTGATAAACCAGTTACAATTATTATTGGACAGGAATCAGCATCAGTTTGTGAAAATTTTACAACCAAAGAAATTATATCATCAATTGAAAAAATTCGACCTCAATCCGTTATTCTTATACCTGGTGATAAACGGATAATGAGTACCGACATTATCGGGTTTTGTGAATCTTATGATATTACCTGCACCCTTGCTGTCTCTTCTGAAGAAGGCATCAAATGTGCAAAATGTCTAAAAAATCCTCTTATTCTATTATCTGTAAAACGGTGGAAATAATGAAATATGTACAGCCCCGCCCCAGTTCAATAGTTGCTGCACTTTATACAGCCAGAGATCTTGAAGTAGATGTCGCTGTTTTGCATGGCCCTTCCGGGTGTTCATTTAAACATGCCCGACTGTTGGAAGAGGATGGAATGCGAGTCCTGACAACCTCACTTGCAGAGAATGAATTTGTGTTCGGAGGACAATCCCGGCTGGAAGATGTTCTGCTTTATGCAGAAGAAAAATTTTCTCCAAAACGGATGGCAGTCATGGGAACATGTGTATCTATGATCATCGGAGAAGATTTGCAGGCAGCAATAGATAACTCAGGGGTACTAACCGAGACAATTGCAGTAGATATCCATGCAGGTTTTACCGAAAACATTGATGGAGTTATAGCTACACTCAAACCTGCAGCAGACATTGGATGGATCACTCATGATGAATTATCACGTCAACAGGTTCTTTTAAAGGCAGCAAATCAGGTTGAACGACTTCGTGGTGCAGCGGTGAAGGAATATATTGAACCATCACGAGGTGACTTAAAGCACCTGGTAGCGAAAAGGCTGGTTGAACTTATCCGTGAAGGGAAGAAGGGAGTGGCTATTATGAATGCAAAAAAAGAGACTGCATACATGTTTGCTGATAGTCTTCTAGCATTTCATGAGATTGCTCCCAATGCGAACATTTCGTATTCTGCAAACCTTGAATTGCGTGGTCTTCCAAAGGTGAAACGTGATGCAGAGCGTATAATTCGTGACCTGGATTCTGGAGGTCTTTCATACGTAAAACAGGGGGCTCTTGATGAATATGGAGCAACCGGAGATCTTCTTGGGAAATGGATACAGGAAGAAAATCCGGATTTTGCTTTACTTACCGGAGTTCCTCATGCGATTGAACAAAAATATACTGATGGCATAGAATGTTTCTCAATAACGAATGGGCCACGACAGGTTGCACCTCTCAAAGATCTTGGACATGCTCATGTTGTAGTGGAAATAGATCTTCATCCTAAGACTCTTGGTGTTCGGTCAATTATTGAATCAGAATTTGGAGCTGTCCTTCGGAGTATGGCATGAAAGCATTCCTGATTTCCGGAGATCGTTCGGGATCAGGGAAAACGAGCATTACTCTTGCCATTGCTGCTGCACTTGCCAAAAGATGGACTGTCCAGACATTTAAAGTCGGGATGGATTATATTGATCCGTCATACCTTACGGGAGTTACCGGTCGTCTTTGCCGGAATCTAGATTCATTTGTAATGAGTCAGGATGAAATCTATGCAGTATTTAAACATGCTTGCATTGGAGCAGATATTGCAATAATTGAAGGTGTACGTGGTCTCTATGAAGGAGCAGAGAGTACTGATGATATCGGGAGTACTGCATCGATAGCTAAACTGCTACAAATCCCCATAATTTTGGTAATTGATGCGAGAAGTATAACCCGCAGTGCTGCTGCATTGCTTTATGGGTTTATGAAGTTTGATCCCGGTGTCACCATTGCCGGTGTGATTCTCAATAATGTACGAGGCGAGAAACATATCCGGAAAGCAACCGAGGCTATCAAACATTATTGTAATATTCCAGTAATTGGGGCAATCCCCCGGGTAGATAACCTGGATCTTACTATGCGTCATTTAGGCCTTGTGCCTTTTGAAGAGGGATTAAAAGACCAACCATTCCTGAACCGGGTGGAATCGATAGTAGAGATGATATGCAGTCATCTTGATCTTGATCTCCTGATGTCATTATCTCGTGAATTGGAATCCCCTAAAAAAATACCAGATCTTTTCACCCCACAAACAAGTAAGAAATCGGGAACTATTGGGATAGCCAGAGATGAGGCTTTCAATTTTTATTATGCTGATTTGTTCTCTTTAATTGAATCTGCAGGTTATGAGATAACATTTTTTTCACCAATCCATGATACACTACCTGATGCAGACGGATACATATTGGGCGGTGGATACCCAGAGTATTATGGTAGAGAATTATTTCAGAATCATGCGATGATTGAGGATATAAATCGGCTTGCAATAAATGGGGTTCCTATATTGGCAGAATGTGGCGGGCTTATGTATCTTTGCAGAAAGATAGAAGTTCTTCAGGATTTCTCAGGTCTTCATACCGGTGATTCTTTTCAAATGACTGGAGTGCTTCCTGCAACCTGTACTATTCCAAAAAAGCGTGTTGTCACCTATGTAACCGGTAGAACGACTCCTTCATGTCCTATTTCTAAAAATGTATCACTTCCTATACGAGGTCATGCATTTCACTATTCTACCGTTCACCCGGATTCAGGAATTTCTTATGCTTATGAACTTGACCGGGGATTTGGTATTGATAAGGTACATGATGGGATTGTTATGCAGAATGTTATTGGTTCATATACACACCTGCACCCGGTCCCTTCTCGTGCTCTTCTCTTCTCCTATTTATCCGCTTGTTCAGGTGACCAACACTAAAGAAGACCTGGGATCTTCTATTTTTGATATGGATCTGATCGAAAATGATGATCCTTTAAGAGAAAGTGAGTCAGATACTTTGGTATGCAGATATATATCGATGGGAATTTCTATCCCAAAGAGGAGGCAAAGGTATCAGTTTTTGATCATGGATTTCTCTATGGTGACGGAGTTTTTGAAGGTATTCGTGCATATTCCGGCCGAATATTCAGACTTGAGGAACATCTTGATCGACTCTATGATTCTGCAAAAACCATCGATTTGAAGGTTCCGATCACGAAAGAAGAGATGACTGCTGCAATTATTGAAACATGTAAGCGAAACAATCTCAAAGATGCTTATATCAGACCTATCGTGAGTCGTGGAGTAGGAGATCTTGGGCTTGATCCACGAAAATGTTCAAAGGCCTGTGTTGTTATCATGGCAGTTGAATGGGGAGCCATGTATGGAGACTTATATGAAAAGGGTCTAAAAGCCATCACGGTATCAGTCCGGAGAAATCCAGCTGAAGCTCTCCCTCCAAACGTAAAAAGTCTGAATTATCTGAATAATATTCTGGCTAAAATAGAGGCAAATTGTAAGGGTGGAGATGAAGCAATCTTTTTTGACACCAATGGATATGTTTCAGAGGGATCAGGAGATAATATCTTTGTTGTAAAGAATGGAGTAATTATCACCCCGCCGACATTGAATAATCTAAGAGGGATTACTCGGATGGTCGCTATAGAGATTGCAAACTCACTCGGATTCTCTGTAGTTGAGCGCAACATGGGATATTATGATCTCTATTGTGCAGATGAAGTCTTTGTTACAGGAACAGCGGCCGAGGTGGCCCCGATTACATGGATTGATGGTCGTGATATTGGTACTGGAAAGCCAGGTCCTGTCACGCGTCAGTGTATGGAACAGTTCAAAAACGTGGTTCAGAAGGAAGGAACTCAGATCGTATAAGATCTGGAGACAAAACCTTTTTATGTGATCGGGTAGACCTATATTGGCACACGCTGATATAGTGTAGTCCGGCCAATCATGTCGGCCTTTCACGCCGACGACTGGGGTTCGAATCCCCATATCAGCACTCTTGTTTTATCAGATTTTTAGGTGGCAATGAATAATTATTTCATTAACTTTAAAATTATTTATATACAGTTTCATAAATTACTAAAAAATATTCCAATACAGTGAGTACGAAAACAAAAATTCAAAGAAATTGTGATAGAAATATATTTTATTTCAATCTTTTAAGGAATAGAATCTTTTCATGATTAGGAAATTTATCTCGCGATAATAAAAAAGTATATCTGATATATCAGAGAAGGATATGTATTGATTACATGTATATTCAAATGAAAATCCTTTTGAATTTATTTTTGTATACTCGGAAATATTCATTGGTTCTATAATATGGGAGCATTTTATTGTTCTACCTGCTGGCATGTAAGCCCTTCTTTTCAATACCGCTGCCCTTCCTGTGGTGCAACGAATAGTTTTTATACAGAACAACAGTATGCTGAACTTATGATTCGTTATATTCACCATCCACTTCGTAGATACCGGATTATTGCACTTCAGAATTTAAAACAAATGAAATGGAAAGATGCTATTCCTGATATACAGGAACGTATTCGGATTGAAAAAGATATGGATGTGAAGGCAGAAGCGAAAAAAGCGATTGAGGCTATAGGAATATACCATAATCGGACAGAAAATGAACAGTCAGTGCTAAAAAATGAAGCTACCCATATGTATGAACATTTGTATCATGTAACCTGTAAGGTGATTCCAGTTCGGCGGATCATTCGAAAACGTGGGCACTATCATTTACGTCCTCGCGGATTACGATAATCAACCTATTATTATGAGTAAAATTTTAAGATGATTTTCTTAACTATAGAGAATATTACCCAAAAATCAATAGTTATGATAAAGTAGAGCGATTAAGCTATAATAAAAAATAATTCAATAAGAGGACTAACAGAATACAATGAATACAGTAACCCTTACAAATAAAATTATTATCATGGCAAAAGAATCGGGAGCAGACCTTATTGGAATAGCAGATCCAAAAGAGTTGTCTGGTCAAGAATACCAAGGTAATAGTCCACTTGAAATAAGTGAACAATTTCAATCAATTATTCTCATTGGTGTTATGATCCCGAAAGGTGCCTTTATGCCTCTTCCGAAAGGACGAGCATTATATACAAATACACTTATGGCAGGTACTGCTACCCTCAGGATCATATCATACAAAATTGCCAGGAAATTGGAAGAAGAAAATTTTCTTGCGAGTATTGCACCGAGTGAAGGAAGCGAATTTGGTTATTGGTATGCAGATAAAAAAACTTTAAAAGCTGATTTCTCAATGAAATATGCTGCATTTTGTGCTGGGTTAGGATCATTTGGTAAAAATCATCTCTTTATTTCTGAAAAGTATGGATCACGAGTCAGGTTTATGGCGATTGTAACGGATGCTCTTCTAGAGCATGGAACCAGATCTGCGACTTTTTTACATTCTTCATGCAAAAATTGTACCGCTTGTATCGATGCATGTCCAGCACATGCAATTCATGAGGACGGCACAATTTCCCGTTCATCATGTGCTGAGTATATGTTTCAAACGCTTGGTGGTCTCCGGTGTGGGATGTGCATACGTTCCTGTCCGTTATCCTGTCCGGATTAGGTTCTTTGATTAATTATTGGATTTTATAAGTTTAGAACAAAATAAATAATTACACAATAAAAATTGTAAACTATCTAATAAATTTTTCTAAAATTCCTTTTCTGATCAACACATCATAACTCATATCTAATCCTTTTACTAATATCACATTACAGGTTTTTTGCTATTAATTTGGTACTTGAAGATGGAGCTCTGATGCCGGATTATACAATAATTGATAATACATGTGATTTAACGAATTCTCAACCAAAAATTTCAGTTCTTTATGTAGACGATGAAAGTAACCTTCTTGAATTGGGAAAACTTTTTCTTGAAGATACAGGAGAATTTCTGGTTGATATATTATATAGTGCAGAAGAAGCTTTGAGCTCTTCAAATCTTCGATTTTATGATGCCATTATTTCTGACTATCAAATGCCAGATATGGATGGTATTGAATTTCTAAAAGAAGTAAGAAAACAGATTGGGGACACCCCATTTATTATATTCACCGGCAAGGGTCGTGAAGATGTTGTTATTGAGGCAATAAATAATGGGGCAGATTTTTACCTCCAGAAAGGTGGGGAGGCTAGATCCCAATATGCAGAATTATCTCATAAAATTAAACAGGCAGTAGGAAAAAAGCGAGCAGAACGATCATTACGGGACTCTAAAAAACAGTTATCTGACATCATCGAATTTCTTCCTGATGCAACATTTGCTATAAACAAATCAGGCCTTGTTATCGCGTGGAATCGTGCCATTGAAGAAATGACAGGAATTTCCTCAGCTCAAATTATGGGAAAAGGAAATTATGAATATGCCCTTCCATTCTATGGACATCGCAGGCCACTTCTTTTAGATTTAATCCAGAATCCAGATAATACGATAACATCATATTACTCAAACATTAATCGGATTGGTAATGCAATTACGGCTGAAGCTGTTCTCTCCTTTCCAAAAGGAAATGATGTATATACTCTGATTAAAGCATGCCCATTATATAATCAATCCGGAGAAATTACCGGAGCTATTGAATCAATTCGAGACATTACTCAAGCTAAAAAAACAGGGTTATCACTCATAGAAAGCGAAATTAAATTTAGAAACCTGGTAGAATATTCTCGTGACAGTATTCTTATTGTCGATTTTTTTGGAATAATCCAGTTTTTGAATCCCACCGGATTATCTATGGTGGACGAAGATAATCTGGATCAAATCATCGGTAAAAAATATTTACGTAATTATATTCATCCAGATTTTTTAGAAATGGTAATCAAGGATATGAATTTGATTGCGCAGGGAAATGAGGGATACACCCTTCAATATAAGTTAGTAACTGGGAAAAATAGGGAAATCTGGGTTGAAGGGCATGGACGAAAAATTCCACACCAACATTCTGAAGCGATTCTTATTTCGTTACGTGAAATTACAGAAAGAAAACTGGCTGAAGAAAAGTTACGAGAGAGTGAAGAAAAATTCCGCTCCTTTGCAGAACTTCAACCACAAATGGTATTTGAGACTGATATCCATCTTACTCTGACATATATTAATCAACATGGACGATCTGAAAGTCAGACACCTCAAAATATTATAAAAGAAGGTATATCTGCTTTAGATTTTATCCATCCATCATATCATACAAAAGTCAAAGATAATATTCAAAAACTGATAGATGGAATTCCTTATGAATTAGAAGAATACCTGGCAATTCGAAAGGATGGAAGCACATTTCCCATTAATATTTACTCTTCCCCAATCTATAGAAATGGAACAGTAACCGGTATCAGGGGTGTCATTATAGACATCTCTGAACGAAAAAGATTTGAGACTGAATTAAAAGAAAGTGAAGAGAAGTTTCGTGCACTTGTGGAGCAATCTCATGACGGAACAATTATTGTTGACTTTTCCGGAAATGTATTATTTGCAAATCCCCGAATAGGTATTATTATCGGACATACCAATGTTCAGAATCTTGTTCACAATTCAAATATTTTTTCTTTTATACTCCCAGAATTTCACGAACAAATAAAACATGATATGAACGAAGTTAAATCCGGACATGAGGGGTATGCTGTATTATATCAGGTACAAACAGTAGATAACCGAAAAATTTGGATTGAATGTACTGGTAAAAAAATATCATATTCAGGTTTTCCTGCAATTCTTCTTTCTATTCATGATATTACCGAACGAAAAATTGCTGAAGATGCTCTCCGGGATTCTGAAGAAAAAATGGGAACAATCTTTAGAAACAATCCTGTTGCATTAACTGTAGTTTCGGCAGCGGATGGTGTTTTTGCAGACGTAAATGAAGCTTTTTTAAAAATGACAGGGTATGAAAAATCATCCGTCATAGGAAAAACTTCTGAAGAATTAGGTATTTTCTCAGATAATAATCAATATCGTAATTTATTATCATTATTACAAAACCAAAAACCAGTTTCAGGCTTGGAGATCATCTGTCAGAAAGCTTCAGGAGAAAAAAATATTTGCAGATTTTCTTCAGGATTTATCATGATGGGGAATAAACCCCACATTCTCTCTTCTATCGAAGATATAACCATGCAAAAAAGTCTACAATCTGCATTTGAGGCACTCATTCGAAGTATGGTCGGGACAATAGGTATCAACTCGCTAAAGACCATAACTGAAAACATTCATTCATGGCTCAATGCAGATTGTACCATGATTGGAGAAATTCTAGAAGATAAAAAGACTGTGAAAGTTCTTTCGATGATTCTTGATGGGAAAGAAATTTATGATTATTCATATACTCTTGTTGGCACTCCCTGCGAGAATGTAGCTGAAAAAGGATTTTGTGTATATACTGATGATGTTGAGAAAATCTTTCCAAATAGTCCTGATTTACAGGAATTTAATATTCGGGGCTATATTGGAACACCTCTTCGAAACTCGGATGGAGAAGTTGTAGGCATTCTTTGTGCACTTTTCAGACAACCAATAGAGCCATCAATAGCCATTCAAAAAATTTTAGAAATAATTGCTGTTAAGGCTGCAGCAGAAATTGAACGTGCTCAAATAGAGAAAACTTTGTTAAAAAGTCAGAGAGATCTTGAAGAGGCAATGGATCTTGCAAATCTGGCAAATTGGGAATACGATGTAGCACGTGATATGTTCACATTTAATGATCGATTTTATTCATTATATGGAACAACTGCAGAACGTGAAGGGGGTTATCATATGAGTTCTCAAACCTATGCACGAAAATTCTCTTTGCCAGGAGATTCTCATTTAGTTGCCAAAGAAGTCGAAAGAGATATTCAAGCAACAGATCCCAATTTTTTATCTCATGTTGAGCATCGGATTATACGGGGTGATGGAGAGGTTCGTCACATTAGTGTTCGTATTCGTATAACAAAAGATAATTTGGGACGGACCACCAAGACTCATGGTGTCAATCAGGATATTACCGAGCGAAAGAGAGCTGAAGAGGTTATCAGAAAAGCAAACCGTCAATTGAGTTTACTGACCGGTATTACTCGTCATGATATCCTGAACAAAATCTCTGTGATGTATACACTACTTGAACTCGGGCAATTGGAATGCAAAGATCCTGAATTATCCGGTTATCTTCAATCTACTATTTCTACAATCGAAGAAATTCAATCTTTAATAGAATTTACACGTGTTTATGAAGAATTAGGGTCTCAGGAACCTCAATGGGTTGATCTCCAGTCGGTCATCTCTAAGTTACATATTCCTGATTCAATACATTTCATAAAAGATATAGCTGACATAAGTATTTTTGCTGACTTGATGATTCAAAAGGTTTTTTTCACCTTACTTGATAATTCGATTCGTCATGGTCAGAAGGTTACCGAAATCCGTATTTTTACGAAAGAGATCAAAGGAGGTATAGTTGTTATATGGGAAGACAATGGTTTAGGAATTGCTTATGATGAGAAAGAGGAAATATTCGGGAAAGGATTTGGAAAAAATACAGGATTTGGTCTTTTTCTCGCACAAGAAATTCTAAATCTTACCGATATTTGCATCAAAGAAACCGGAATACCTGGAGATGGAGCACGTTTTGAGATATTCATTTTACCAGATGGATGGAAAAAATCATAATTATCTTAAAGTTCAATTTAGAATTGGAAATTAAATACATATTAAAGATCTGATAATTTTTACAATTTTTTTATCTTTTAGTTTATCGCATATATCTTTTAGTACATTTTTAAAAAATAATATCATATTACTAATAAAGTTAGCCAACCTACAATGATATTATGGCCGATAAAAACCGAGAGGATCTTCATGGAAAAGTCATAAGACTGAATGATCTTGTTGAATACCAGAATGGAACAATCGCCAGTCGAATGGTCATAGTATCAAAAGCTGGATCAATTACTCTATTTTCATTTGACGAAGGAGAAGAGATATCTGAGCATACTGCCCCATATGATGCAGTTGTAACCGTTCTTGAAGGGGTTTGTGATGTAACTCTTAATTTGGCTATATTTCGAATGAAGGAAGGAGAAACAATAATATTTCCAGCACATGCACCCCATGCCGTGAAGGCAGTCACCCGGTTTAAGATGATGTTAACGATGATCAGGGAATAATTAATACCTGATACAACTATCAGGAGATCATGATGTATTCTGCTGATACGATGATTAAACCCGTTCCTCTTGGATTTGTTACTGCTTACATCGTAAAACAGAATGGAATTATACTTATTGACGCCGGAATTCCTGGAAGCGAAGAAATAATTCTGGGCACGTTAAAAGGTCTTGGTTTCAAACCACCGGATGTATCGCTTATCATTATTACTCATGGACATCAGGACCATGCTGGGTCAGCTGCTGCTCTCCAAGAGGAGACGGGTGCACCAATTATATGCCATTCAGCAGATGCTGGTTATCTGGAAAATGGAAAACAGGGGAGATTAAAGCCATGTTCGATAGTGGGATATTTTCTAAAATTCTTTTTCAATAGAAAAAAACTATCAGTATTTCCACCGGTTCATCCAGATATTCTCATTGAATCACCCTATGATCTGAGGCCTTATGGTATTTCCGGAATGATTGTCCCAACCCCTGGTCATACAAAAGGTTCAGTCTCAATTGTTTTAAATTCAGGAGAGAGATTTATTGGTGATCTCATTTTTCCTAAAATTCCTTCTGGAAAACCAGGGTTACCATTCTGGGCCGAAAAGCCTGAGTTAATAATGGATAGTATTCGGAACATTTGTGATAGTACTTGTACAAGAATATATCCTGGACATGGGGGACCTTATACCTATTATGATCTATATGATTTAATGAGTTAGAGCATTATTGTTAGTAAATTAAAAAGATTGATAGATATAATGAAAAATATGGATGACATTTTTTTAATACTCAATTTAAATTAAGAATAACGGATATATATCACCCAATTTTATAATGTCGATATTATACCCTTATTAAACTCCGGATATCCCTGTCAAAACGTGCCTATTCCGGGGACCATCAAATTCGCAAAAGTAAAGACCTTGCCAGGTTCCGAGGCTTAACCTGCCATCGATGATTGGTACCGTAAGAGAAAACCCCATAAGTGAAGCCTTCAAATGAGCATCAGAATTCCCTTCAGCATGCCTGTAATCTCCGGTAGGGGGAATAAGTCGTGAAAGACTGACTAAAATGTCTCTTGTTACATCAGGATCTGCATTTTCATTAATTGTCAAACCTGCTGTGGTATGTTGGGAAAAAATTACACAAGTTCCACTTTTCACTCCTGATTCCCGTATAATTTCAGAGATGCGAAGTGTGATATCAATGAATTGAATTCTGGTATTTGATTGAATATTGATAGTTGTCCATTTCATAAAACCACTAATCAATGTATATTTCAATCTGGATAAACGTCTCTCTCGAAATTCAATGGAATTGACATCTTTGTAGATATTAATTCTCTAAAGATTTTTAAAATTATAGATTTATTTGATTCTTTCGTAAAATTGAATTGAAGGAATTATACTTATACTTTATTCCACCATACTCTACCATCAGGATATTATGAAACCAAAAATGGAAGGGTATTGTGAAGAAATAATTAACTTCCTCCCTGATGCTACCTTCGTTATTGATCTGGATGGAAAGGTCATTGCCTGGAACCATGCTTTAGAGAATATTACTGGAGTTACTGCTTCTCAAATGCTTGGAAAGGGTAACTATGCATATGCCATTCCTTTTTATGGTGAACGAAAACCAATGCTTTCAAATCTCATTCTTCTCCCTGATGAGGAAATTGAAAAACGGTATAATCATATCAATCGAGATGGTGACACGCTCGTAGTTGATATTTTTATTCCTTCTTTTGGGAAAGATGGAACATATTTCTGGGCCAAAGCAAGTCCCCTTTATGATCCGGGCGGGAACGTGGTTGGTGCCATTGAGACCATCAGGGATATTACCGATCGGGTAAAAGCGGAAAATGAGATAAAAAAAAACTGTTCAACGTTTGGAGGAGATTATTAACTTCCTCCCTGATGCTACCTTCGTTATTGATCTGAATGGACAAGTTATCGCCTGGAATAAGGCTATGGAGGATATCACAGGAGCTTCTGCTTCTCAAATGCTTGGAAAGGGTAACTATGCATATGCCATTCCTTTTTACGGAGAACGAAAACCAATGCTTGCAAACCTCATTCTTCTTCCGGATGAAGAAATAGCAAAACGATATAATAATATCACTCGGGATGGAGATACGCTCGTTGTAGATATCTTTATTCCCTCTTTTGGGAAAGATGGAACATATTTCTGGGCCAAAGCAAGTCCCCTTTATGATGAACATGGAGAAATATATGGAGCGATAGAGAGTATCAGAGATATTTCTGACCGAAAACGGGCTGAACATGAATCTGAAATTTCTCGAAAAAGGCTTGAGGAGATAATCAATTTCCTTCCTGATGCTACCGTTGTTATTGACACGAACGGGATTGTTCGGGCATGGAATCATGCAATGGAACAAATTTCTGAAGTCTCTGCGGTAAATATGGTTGGGAAAGGAAATTATGAATATGCTCTTCCCTTTTATGGAGAGCGAAGACCCATACTTACAGATCTGGTATTTCAGCCAATAGCAGAACTAGAGGAAAAATATTCGCACATTGATCGGGAAGGAGACACTCTCATTGTGGATACATTTCTTCCGTTATCTGGAAAAGAGGGTCGTTTTGTTTGGGCCAAAGCAAGTCCCCTCTATGATCTGAAGGGCACCATAACAGGATCAATTGAGACCATCAGGGATATAACTGACCGAAGAAAGATGGAGGAACGCCTTGCCAGATCAAAAGCAGAACTTGACATCGCTGCAGAAATTCAGCGAAGTTTTCTTCCTGACACGATTCCTATCATTCAAGGTTTTGATGTAGCAGCGACCAGTGTGATGGCAAAAGAAGTCGGAGGAGATTTTTTTGATGTTATACCAATGGAACTTGTTCCTCTCCATAAAGGACTGTAAGGTATTCTAATAGCTGATGTATCAGGAAAAGGAATTCCAGCAGCCCTTTTCATGGCATTATCCCGTATTGTAGTCAGAGTAAATGCAACCTGGCACCATGAACCAGCGAAGGCAATTGGTTCTGCAAATACGATAATCACACAAGACTCAAAGTCAGGAATGTTTGTAACCCTTTTTTATGGGATACTCTCTGAACAGGATAGGACCCTTACCTATGTCAATGCAGGACATAATCCACCTATTGTATATCGGGCAGCAGATGATAGTTTCCAAGAATTATCAATGACTGGGATAGCAATTGGTGTTCTTGAAGATGAAATTTATGACCAGAGATCTGTTCTGATTAATTCTGGTGATATCATTGTTCTCTATACTGATGGTGTGACTGAATCTTTGAGTTCATCACATGAGATGTTTGGTGAATTACGCCTTAAATCAATTATCCGTGAGAATAAATCATTAACCGCTACTCTCATTCAAAATAAAATATTTGAAGAAGTACAAAAATTTAGTGAATCAGAACCACAATTTGATGATATCACCCTTCTTATTATAAAAGGAATACCATAATTTTATAATCGTGAACTAATCCGAATGACATCTCATATTTTGTACACTCATATGAAAAAATGTAAAGTATTTATTTTTTCCAGTAAAAAATTGCCATTATTAGTGACAGTATTCCTGAAATGATAAAGAATATTCCGAGAATCATGATGAGAAGAGCTGTTCCTGCACTCGGATTCATGAACAAGTAAATACCAATGAGTAAACTGATAATTCCAGCAATACCGGTCAGGATTCGATGTTTTTCCCATGAGATTGAGACAGCATATGCAATGGTAAGCAAACCATTGAGGGTAAGCCATAATGCTATGAGATATCCTATTGCAATCGTTGCGACATATGGGGAGATGATTGCAAGAAGTCCGATGAGAATACTCACAAGACCAGATCCCAAGAGTATCATCTTTGGTGTTCCACTCTCTGCTGATAAAGCAACTCCCGCAGTCAGAATTCCAAATATCAAAAAGATAACGCCAACAATAAGAACTAGGAAATCAAAGACAGCGGTAGGTGCGGTGACTGATACTAAACCAAATAACAGAACTACGATGCTTAAAATGATTGCAAGGATCTTTTCTGAATCCATATGTAAGATCAAATGCAGATATTCTATAAAAAATATTGGATCTATATTAAAGTCATATCTGACCTGTTTTGTTTATTCAATTTAAAATCAATCTTTATCATCGTTATCATTGAACATCAGGAAAACCGGGGTTCTCTCCATAGTTATGGTCTTTTTAATTATATGATGAATTATTAGATCTTCATCGAATTTAATTAAAAATCTCCTTGTGCGACTCCTCATTACTCATAACTGCCAATACATGTGCAGAGGTCTGCATATATGGAACATAATCTTATTATTGCCAATGAAATAATCATCATAACTCTTCTTCTTGTCGCAATTATTGCTTCAATGACATTGCGTCACCTGAAAATGCCCTATTCCATCGGGCTTGTTATTATCGGATATGCCTTTTCTGAATTTGTTGTTCCTCATATTGAAGCATTAAAGTCAATTGGACCTTATTTTCCTGCAGCGGATATCATTCTTTATATTTTTCTTCCACCATTGATTTTTGAATCTGCAATAGCGGTAAATACCCGTCTGCTTAATAGAAATTTGTTTCCGGTATTATGCCTTGCAATTTTCGGTGTAATCATCTCTGCAGGGATTATTGGATATATGATATCATGGTATTTTGCAATCCCTCTTCTCTTTGCTCTCCTGTTTGGAGCTTTGATCTCGTCTACTGACCCGGTAGCCGTTATTTCTATTTTTAAAGAGGTAGGGGTCCCGAAGCGATTGCAAATACTTGTTGAAGGAGAAAGTCTGTTAAATGATGCTTGCTCTATCATTATGTTTCAGTTAGTGCTTCTTCTCATTAGCAGACCACTACTGAAAAATGACCTTAACTTTTTGGAAACTTCTGCTCTTTTTACTTCACAATTACTCACATCATTTATTGGTGGAATCCTCATCGGTGTGGTGGGGGGTATCATTCTTCGGACTATCCTGAGAAAAACACCCTTGCATTCACATATTCATCAGACCGCAACTCTCGTTGCAGCATATCTGACCTATCTTCTTGGAGATGAATTGGGATTTTCCGGAGTCATTGCTGTCGTCGCATGTGGGTTTATTACCGCACAGGCAGCATCAGATTGGATAGGACCTGATCGTCGTGAGGAATTGAATCGATTCTGGGAATATATCGGATTTCTTGCAAATAGTCTGATCTTTCTCCTTGTAGGTATTACCATAGCATCTTTGGAAGATCTCTCTCTTCTCATCAAAGGTGGAATATTGGGGATATTCTTCCTCATTGGTGCAGTTTTACTTGCAAGACTTGTTCCGGTTATTGGAACATTTGCAATATTTAACCGGTTTACAAAACATAAGGTTCCCTTTTCATATCAAGCAATCTGTTTCTGGGGTGGTCTTCGTGGAGCTGTGGCTATTGCCCTGGTTCTTTCTATCCCACTTTCTCTGCCATTTCGGGATCTCATTATTGCATTCTCCATCCTTACAGTACTATTTACGATTTTTGTAGAGGGTATGACCATTGGGCCCCTTATTCAGTTTCTTGGCCTTGGACAGTCAAAATTGCTCCGAACATTTCACCAATTATATGGAGAACTTGTTACATTCAGGGCGGCACAATCCAGTCTTGAAAATGCAAATATTAGAGGGATTATTGATTCAGCGATTCTTGATGAGCATATTAGAAAGCATAAAGAGAAATCTCATAATATAGAGCAGATGGTTCGGGAATTCTGGAAAAATGTTCATCAAAACCCTGACCGGATGAGTGTTATCAGGCTATTTCAGCTTGAAGCACTCCACTATGAACAGAAACAATACCGACAACTTTATGACAACGGGCTAATTCTTCCTCCAGTATATACTGAGCTTCAATATCAGATTACGATCCGAGAGGATTTCATTCAGTCAGGTAATATTTATACAGACATTCGTCTTTATGCACCCGGGTCAAGGTATAAAATAAAATTTTGCAAGTTTCTTAAACGATCATTCCCGGATAGTAAAATGTTAAACACTTATCAGAAACGGATTGATATTCATTTGATTTTTGCTTCTATAGCAATTTATATTGCTTCATCAGCAACAATAGAATATCTAGAAAAACTAGCAAAATGGGTATGTCTTAATCCTGCAGAAATATCTGAGATCATTGGTTTCTATAAAAAAATCAAACAAAAAGCACTCATTCATCTTACCTCAGAGCAGGTTATTGGGACACAAAACCTGATATATGTCAGTGGATATTTGGCTGAGCGAACAGCAGGAGCAGGCATTATACAGGTAATCACCCATCATATCGAAGAAGGTATAGGAGATGAAAAAACTCTTGGACATATGATTGATGGGTTTATTAAAGAAAAAAATAAAGCGAGAAAAAAAGTGTTCAAATCTTGTGGCGATGAAATACTTCCTTAAATATCCATATTTAAACAATTTCGTTATCACCCTTTTAGAAAATTCACATGAAAATTCAACCAATATTGTTACTTTTCTTAATCAATTCTAGGTTATATCAAAAGTATTATAATTAGATATGGGTTACTATCCATAATTTGTAAAACCGGTATCTTAATTGATACCATTCATCCATATACAACATATGAAATGGATGACAGGAAAAATCGGTTCTATGATAATATTGCTTTTATTTCTTGTATTGTTTTGTTTTTATGCATCTGCTCAAAACATATCAGATATTACCGACCCAATCAATAATGGAGAAAATAATAATCTATCCCTGAAAATTCCGAACACCTCCAAAGAAATAAAGGAATATGTTGATGCTGCTGCAGAATGGGCACAAAAACAAGAAAAATTAATTGCATTGAAGGAATTTAACAATAAATTGGGCAAATTTGTTCAAAAGGATATTTATGTATATGCTCTTGATTATTCGGGCATTGCACTTGCACTACCTTTTCAGCCAGAAATGGTCGGTGAAAATTTCACTCCGATAGTAGATGCATCAGGAAAACCATATACTAAAGTTGAGATTGCTCTTGCAGAGCAGGGTGGAGGATACATCCTATATCATTATCCCTATCCCACCGGTGAACAACAAAGCACATTAAAAATCAGCTATGTTCGTCCAGTGGATGAGACATACTGGATAGGAGCCGGGATGTATACTGATGAAGATTATATCCTTACCCCAAAATTGCAACAATTTGTTCAAAGTGCAAAAAAATTTGTTACAGAGAATGGCAAGAAGACTGCTCTAGCCATGTTTAACGACTTAAATGGCTCATTTATTCAGGACGATCTCTACATTTTTGCATATGATTATAATGGAACGGTTCTTGCCTGGCCTTATCGCAAGGATCAGATCGGGGTAAACCGTATTAATGCCACCGATATCGTAGGACTTCAGCATGTAAAGGCATTTCTCGCAAAAGCAAAATCGGGTGGAGGAATAACCGATTATTATTCCGTGAATCCATTTTCCAATCTCACTGATCTGAAGATTAGTTATGTGCAGGATATTGATGGCACATGGATGATAGGTGCAGGAGAATACATTGAACCAGGGGAAATAATCCTGCGGAAATAATCAAAATTCCGCTTTATATTTCATCAGGATCATTAAAAGATAAAAGTGGGATTTGCTAAATATCCAACAGGTTCATAAGAGATAGGTTTTAAAAAAACATTTTTTCCATTTAATATGAATAGAGAATATTTATCATTAGGTAAAACCTAACTAAGAGTGCTGTGTATCATGTGTGACTTTGAAGAGCATTTATTTCAGATATTTGATCATTTGATCAGAATGAAATCAGAGTGCTCATGTGGCATCTTATCTGAATGTGCAGTATCAGATATTACGATGAAACAAATATTCTATCTGAAAAAGATCGATGAAAATGGATCTCTTACATTCAGTAAACTTGCAGAAATCACTCAAAACTCCAAACCTACGATAACAGAAATGATAAATAAATTATCTCGGTTGGATTGTGTTTTCAGAGAGCCGTGTCCTCATGATGGCAGAATTCAGTATATTCGTTTAACAAAAAAAGGAGAAAATATCGCAAGAGCTGAACAATATGCGTTACATCAGGTCATTCAACGACTTGTGGGATCACTTGACAACCAGGAAATTGAACTTCTCATTGAAATTCTCAGAAAAGTAAGGTAAAAATTTTTTAATCTAAAAGTTAGGTAAATTCAAACTAATTGATTATTATGGATTTAATTCAAACAGAAAAACTGGAAAATAAAAACAAACATTATGTTATTCCCCTCATTAATACGGTAATTTATCCAAACATCCAAACCAAAATTCTTGTCGATTATGCAACCGGTAAATATCTTTTAGAGGAGATCAAAAAAACCAGTGAGATTTATCCAATAGGTCTGACAGTTCAGGAACAATTAAATTCTTCGGACATCTCTAAAAGTTCACTTTATACAACAGGAAATCTTTTAGAGATTATAAGTATTCATAAAACAGATGAGGGATACCTACTAAGTATAAAAGCAAAATCAAGAGTTCATATAGATTCTATTACCCAAAATGATTTAGGATTTTTTGCAGAAATCTCTGAAAGAAGAGATATTGTTGACATATATGACTCAGAAAAATGGTCTGTACGAGAAGAGATACGAAATACAATACATGATATCAGCATGAATTTTACTGGGTCAGAACAATTCACCGGCCCAATTGATAAGATGGAATCAATAGAAAGTATCATCGGTTTTGTTTTGCCATTCCTTCCGGTTTCTCTTGCAGAAAAACAAATTCTTCTAGAGATTGATTCACTCCGTACAAGGTATTTAAGATTTCTCAAATTGCTGATAGATTGTAAAGAAAATATTCATTTCCGGATAGAATTAACAAAAAAAGTTTCAGAGAAATCAGCCAGAATTAACCGCGAAACTATGTTACGGGAGCAGATGAAGGCTATTGAAGAAGAACTTAATGAGATTAATGGCGCTGAATCAGGAGATAGTGGTTATCAAGAGAGAATTAACCGTTCATCAATGCCTGATGATGTCAAAAAAAGAGCGAACACTGAAGTAAAAAAATTGGAAATAAATGGTTCTCAAAGCCATGAAAGTCCAATAATTCGGAATTATCTTGACCTTCTACTAGATTTGCCCTGGGTTTTGAATGAGAAGAAATCTATTGACATTCAAAAAACCAGAAATATTCTAAATTGTAATCATTTTGGACTGAACAAAGTAAAAAACCGAATTATTGAACATCTTGCAGTCTTGAAATTAAAACAGGAAAAACAAGGATCTATTCTGTTATTAGTAGGACCACCAGGAACTGGTAAAACTAGCCTTGGGAAAAGTATAGCAGAGGCTCTTGGAAGAGAATACATTAGGATAAGTCTTGGAGGAATCAAAGATGAATCAGAAATACGTGGACATAGAAGAACCTATGTTGGAGCACTTCCAGGAAGAATTATTCAAGGTATCAGACGAGCAGGGACAAAAAATCCTGTTTTTGTTTTAGATGAGATTGATAAACTGGGTGTATCTTATTCAGGAGATCCGGCAAGTGCACTTCTTGAAGTTTTGGATCCTGAGCAAAACAATAGCTTCTCAGATCATTATCTTGAATTGCCCTACGATCTTTCAGACGTATTCTTTATTGCTACAGCAAATACTACATCAACAATACCACCACCATTACTTGATCGGCTGGAAGTAATAGAAATATCCAGTTATACAAAACAAGAGATGTTCTTTATTGGAAAAGAACATTTAGTCCCTAAATCGTTATCTGAACATGGTCTGCATAATGAAAAAATTACTATTGAAGATGCTACTTTACGGTTAATAATTGATAAATATACTCATGAAGCAGGAGTAAGAGGACTTAAAAAACAACTTGACCAAATCTCCAGATATATTTCTGAGAAAATTGTATCAGAAAAATGGAATCTTCCATGCAAAATTACTCCAGATATGTTGCACGATATTTTGGGAAAAGAAATTCGCAGGCATGAATGTGCAAAGAAAATCGCCGTACCAGGAGTCGCAACCGGATTGGCATGGACTCCTATAGGTGGTGATATACTCTTTATTGAAGCAACATTTATGCCAGGGACAGGAAAATTAACCCTTACAGGTCAATTAGGTGAAGTCATGAAAGAATCGGCAAACATTTCCATGAGTCTGATACGATCCCGATTCGCACATACAACTCCTCATATTGACTTTATGAATCGTGATGTTCATATTCATGTTCCATCAGGTTCTACCCCTAAAGATGGCCCATCTGCAGGAATTACTCTCTTCACTGCTCTGGCCTCATTAATTACTGGAAAACCTGTAGATACAAGACTTGCTTTAACTGGTGAGATTACTTTAAGTGGTTCTGTATTACCGGTCGGGGGTATTAAAGAAAAAATCCTAGCTGCTCACCGGGCTGGAATAACTAAAATTATTCTGCCTAAAGAGAATTCGGTAGACCTTGAAGAAATACCATTAGATGTCTTACAAGAATTAACTTTTGTCATGGTAGAGTCTATTGACGAAGTTTTAGATGAGACGTTGGATATCTCGTTATTACCACCCAATCTTCCTTCTTCTATGAATCAATCGGTTTCTGCATTTAATCTCATCTAAATTTTTTATTTTTCTTCAAAATATTTTTGCATCACTCTTCTCACTTTATCAGATTGGATCCACCCTTTATCCAGTGTGTCAATAATTGCATCAATTCTCATGACTTCATCCCTGATTTTTTTCCCGTTCATTTCCTCACATTCTTCAGTATATATCATGATAATAGAGAGCGGATTTCTTATTTGATCATTTAATGTTGCCAACGTCTCCTGAGTTTGTGCAAGCATCTGTACTCCGGATTGAATTTTTTCGTCAGCTTCCTTTCGTTCGGTGATATCACGTGCAGCAGTGTAAATAAGATCATCATACCTGACAATACGCCATTCAATCCATCGGTATGTGTTATCCTTACATCTGATTCGATTGGAGGTATCTAATGGATACGAATTTACTTTTAATGAAAGAATTCGTAGAATTGTAATATCTCTGTCATCCGGATGAATCAAATCAGATAGAGACATAGATAATAATTCATCCGTTGAATATCCAGTCAGTAAGGTCCATTCAGGATTCAATCGTTTAAATCTCCTTTCAATATCTAATATGGCTAGTAAATCTAGATTAAGCGAGAAAAACCGATTCAATTCTTTAGTTTTCTCTTTACTTTCATTTTCTGCTGCAATTTTTTTTGTAATATCTCTTATAGTAACCTGAATTTTTATTTTATCATCTATTCTAATCTTAATGAGTGTAATATCAACAGTAATTATTGTATTATCTTTTTTCAACAATTGAGCCATCAATTCTGTTTTCATACCCTCTGAAGAAATTTCTGAAACAGCATCAAAAAACGGGGATTTTTCTGGTTCAAAAAGTAATGATGTGAAATTAAGTTGAGACATTTCGATATCAGAAAAGCCAGTAATTTCTCTTGCCATCCGGTTTGTCTCTAATATTTCATAAGATTGGGGACGTATAAGAATGAAACCATCATAGGATTGATCAAGAATCAACCAGTACCGTCTTTTTGCAGTCTCTAATTTTTCAAATGATTCTTTTAAAGAATGGACCATTTGATTAAACCGGTGTGCCAATACTCCTACTTCGTCTTCGGATTCTGGAACAGGTATCAGATCAAAATTCCCCTTTTCAATATCCCTAATCCGGGAAATTAATAAAGATAACGGTTTTAGAAATGAGTGAATTAACAGATATATCAAAAAAAGAGTGAAACAAATGGTTGTAAATATTAATAAAATAGTTAAGAAATAATGATAATTTAAATCACGATAGAGTACATCTCTGTCTTCTCTCGCAATAACTCCCCAACTAGTTCCGGGAATAGGACTATATCCTGCATACTCTTCCTTTTCGGAAATATTATTATAAAAAATAATAGATGAAGGAGAATTTTGGTCAGAATTAGAAAACTGTTTAATAAGGGATATATCTCCCTCATCATACAAATCCCCAATAAACCTTTTATAAATAATATTTCCAGATTGGTCAATTAGTATTGCATATCCTGTTGTTCCTTTTCTGACTTCGAGAACATCAACGAGCATCGAACCAAAAATTGAATATTCTGGAGAAAATTTGCCTTCGATGATATATAGTAACCCGTCTGAATCGGAAAAAATAGGGACAAATAAAGAGATGTATTGTATCTCATTTTTAATATTCAATGAAGAATAGTAATAATTTCTAGAAGTTTTTAAAGAATATATAATCGAAGGAGATAATGACTCAACAACAGGTGTTCCATGTGATTGTATAATGATAGATCCATTTTCATCATATAGTAAAATTCCCTGATCAAAAATGAGATTCAGATTTGACTCTTCAAATTCTTTTATGGTTTGATTTAAGATTAATTCATTTATTTTTTTATGGGGGGGAGGAAAAAAAGAATGTAATAAACGAGCATATTTCTCCAAATTGTCATTCATCCGTGAAGCAATCAATTCTGCAATGGACACCTGCTGATCAGATACGATTTTTTTAACACCGGTATCAATAACGGAAAAGCCACTAATTGTCAGAATAAGGAGAGCAATAAAAAAAGGTATGAGTATCGAGAGTAAAATTTTGGTCCGGAGGGAAAGATGAGTCATTTCGAAACCATCTCTCCGTTTTGATTTAAAGAGGTGGATATTTTTTCTATTTTATCTGATGGAATCCAGTTTTTCCATTTATCGGGATATTTTTTTAGATATAATTGGGCCAAATTATCATAGTCATCAATTGAATGGAGATACCCATATGCGAGGATTTCACTGATCTCTTTGGTACCTGGCGAAAATTTCTCAATAAATGAAATAATATCTGGTGCAGAGCCAATTAATCCAGGATGAACTAATTTGTGTACACGTGCATCTTTAAACGGGCATAACAAGAGCGATGTCTCATTTAATGAAGATGCATTATATGAACATTCTTCAAATAGTTCAGGTTCTTTTAAGATAGTCCAATAATCAAGTCCCATTACTGTGCTCGGTGACCAGTAATGACCAAATATTGTTTGATTATTCATTGCTGCCTTCATAAAAGATGCTTCATATGACCTTCCAGAAGGCATAGTTATGGAATTAAAAAATGGAGTTAATCCATAGGCTTTAAGTTTCTCAATATTCGTATCATGGACAAACCATGAAATAAGCCCAGGATAAAAAAGACCCATATGATGGTTTTCTGGATCTTTAAAAAAGTACCAATAATCTTTCATCTGTTCCAGTCTTGAGATATTATGGGACTCAGCAACCCATTTTGGGATAATAAAATATTGAGATGCGTGAGAATATATCGATCCTAAATCAATGATTTCTCCAGTGTTGATTTTTCTTTCAAGAGTAGCAGGATGGTTTTCTTTCCATACTTCAAAACTTACATCAACCTCGCCGGATGAGAGATCATCAGACAGAGTTTTCTCCGGAGTTGGATGTATTCTAATCTCATATCCATATCCGAACTCCAGAATATATTTTGCAATAGCGTTTGTTAATTTGATTGAATCCCAGTCACCTGTATGAATTTTTATTGGAGGTATAGGGGTTGCTGTAGCTCCTTCAACCGGCAATGTCAATGCAATGGTGTATAAAATCAATAAACAGAGGAATAATATCTTTTTCATGATGGAAATCAATCTATTACAAATGGAACCGGTAATAATATCACGAATATATCATAGTAATGTGTTATGAGTCCTTGTGTAGTATACTCATTTCATTTGGGGTATTCTCACTCCCTATCACATAAATGTTTGTGACTGAGAGGTTTTGATCTAGAAGATCATATTTTTTTGAGTAATTGATCAATATTGATTTTATTTTTTTCGCATCATTTTACCACACATAAAATTACATATATATTTAAGTTGGAAAAAAATTCAATCGATATAAATAAATGATGATTTTATAGCTATAAATTATTAATTTTTAATCTAAAAATTTCAATTGTTAGATGGAGAATAAGTCTTGAGATATCTTTAAAAAAAATTATAAAGAGAATTTTCCCATTTCGGTAGAAATTTTTTGTATTGAAATATTTGCTTCAGTAATCGCTTTAGTTACTAGATCAATTGATGAACTGATCTGTTCGGTGGCACTTGATGCAGATAAGGCTTCTTGAGAACTTTCTGTTGCTATTTTTTCCAGTTCATGAACACTTGCAGTTATTTCCTCAACTGAAGCTGCTTGTTCCTGAGTATTTGCTGCAACATCACTTACTCTTCTTGAAGCATTCTCTATTGATTCTGCAATCTGAGTGAATATTTTCATCATTTCTTTGACTGCGTAATCACCGGATTCTACATCCCCGAGAGATTTGTTCATTGAACTTGTTACATTTTTAGACTTTCTTTGAAGTATATCAATTAAACCGCCAATTTTTTCTGCAGATACGCGTGACTCTTCTGCGAGTGTTTTTACTTCATTTGCAACTACTGCAAATCCTAATCCTGCATCTCCCGCCCGTGCTGCTTCAATTGCTGCATTTAATGCGAGTAAATTTGTTTGGTCAGCAATACCACCAATTACTTCTACAATGGAACCGATTTCACCCATTTGAGCATCAATTTCTTTGACAACTTGGTTCGTTTCTTCAAATGAATTCTTAATACTGGTCATTCCCTCATCAGTTCGTTCTACCAGTCTAGTCCCTTCAACAGATAACTCATTGGTTTTCTGAGTAAGACCTGCAACATCGGTTGTCTCGGATGCAACAGATGAAACAGCGGATGCAAGATCATTCATAGCCTGAAGAATCTGCATAATTCCTTGGGATGATTTATCAGATAAATCACTGACCTGCGTGGCATTTTGTGCCAGAACATGAGTTCCTGATGATATTTCTTCAGAACTTGCATTTGTTTCCTCCATATTTGTCTGCAGTGCTTCAATCTCCTTATTAACTGCTGAAATTGCCTTACCTGTCTCAATACCGATAGTGTCCATCGCATCTTTGAATGGGATAAAATCTCCCTTGACTACAATAGAAGAAGAAAACCGGGAAGAAAAATCTCCAGTAGCATACTTTTTCGCTAATTTCATTGCTTCATGAAGAGGAATAAGAATATTCTCTAAGGTTTTGTTAAATCCGGCAATTATATCCTGATATCCTCCCTGGAATAAAGATTCATCTCCTCTAATGGAAAGGTTTCCTTCTTGTGCAGCAAAGACTAGGTTATTTGTTTCATCAATGAGATGTGATATTGTATTTACCGTATCGCGAAGGGCCGGACCTATTTCGTCATGTTCATCCATTATCATTACATTTTTTATCTTTTCTCCCTTCGCAATCTTATGGATTGTTCCAATTACATTTGTCTGTAAATTTTCAGCAAATGCATCCATGGATTCAGCCATCTCACCAATTTCATCCCTTCTTGACATATTTAGTCTGTTTCCGAGGTGACCCATTCCCATTTCACGGATCATATGGACTGTTTGAGATAATGGTTGAGTAATACTCTTCGTAAGAATTACTGCAAGCCCAATTCCGAATACAAGTGTTAAAAATCCGATAATGAAGAAGAGCAATGATGAATTTTCAAATTGCTGGGTAATTTCATTTTTAAGAATTCGTGCCTGTTCTTGATTATACGCTTCAAGATTATCCAGAGCAGTTTGAGCATCATCTCGTGGAATAGCAAAATCATCACTATAAATCCCCGCTAGAGCTGCTTCTTCTCGTCCGGCAGTCATATCGGAAATAATCGTTCGAAGTGTTTGCTCAAAAATAGGCCAATTTGTATCAAATTTTTCTAAATTGGCCTGTTCTTCTTGTGAAGTAGCACGTACTCGATACAGGTTTACTTTATCTTTAATATTCGCAATTTCCTGATCTATCTCTGCAAATTTATCAACACGTTCGTCTTTTGCAAAAACAGTTTTGTAAATATTAATCCGGATATTGAGAAAACTATTATCTGCGGTTAATAATTGATCTAAAGAAACTAAGTTATCATCATACATAATTTGAGCTTTTCCAGCCATATCCCCCATTGAAATATAACCTATTATGGCTATAATAAGGGCAAGAATGACTATACACAAAAACCCACCAATTAATTTTTTCTTCATCTGGATGTTATCTAAAAACATCTTTTCCACCCCAGCAAGAATTGATCTGTTTAATGAATTGCTTTAAAATTAAAATAGATAGCGGCTGCCTATTAGGCTAACTTTTCTAGAATTAATTTTTGAATAGTATATGAATCCATGAGAAATTTTTTACAGATGACCTTTTTCAAAAATACCAAATGAGAGTATTATTATACCCATGTTTCAAAGGTAATAAAATAATAATATGATAGGAACCCTTTATTGTTTTAAAAGCCAAAATAAAAGGCCAATTTATGATCCACCCGACAGAGCGATCATCTCTTCGTCTCCATCATATCGTTGCGTTATATATCGGTTCAGTTTTGGGATGTGGTGTACTCATTCTTCCAGGTCTTTCAGCAGAGATAGCGGGCCCAGGATCTCTTCTCTCGTGGATTTTCATCATCGTTCTTGCATTTCCTATGGCTCTCACCATGGGTCTACTTTCTGCCCGGTTTCCAAATGACGGCGGGGTTTCATATTTCGTCACCCTTGCATTTAATGAGCAGGTAGGAGCACTGGTTGGATGGTTTTTCCTGGTATCAGGAATCATCGGTGTCCCAATCCTTGCATTAACCGGGGCAGGATATATTGCTGCTGCATATGGCCTTTCAGAATTCTGGAGAATTGTCATTGCAGTATCAATAATTCTGGCTGGGTTATTCCTCAATTATATCGGAATGCGTATCAGCAGTCAGGTACAGATAGCTGTCGTACTTGGCACCATCTGTATTCTGGTAGGTGCATTTATTGGGAGTTACCGGACCGTGGAACTGTCACATTTTACTCCGTTCATCCCAAATGGCTGGATGAGTATCGGGTATGCTGCAACCTTACTCTTCTGGAGTTATATCGGGTGGGAAGCTGTGACTCATATTGCCGAAGAAATTGAAGATCCGAAACGGGACGTTGTCAGGGGAACCATTATCGCATCAATTATAATCGGAAGTCTGTACCTTCTCACAGCATATGTTGTCGTTGGCACTCATATGTATGGACCTGGGATATCAGATGTATCACTGGTGCATCTCATCGAAGGATCATTTGGACAGTATGGAATGATCCTGACCGGATTAACGGGATTATTTGTATGTCTGGCACCGTCGATATCATATATTGGTGCTGCCTCTCGTCTTGGATATTCTCTTGCCGTCACTGGATATGCTCCGTCATTTCTTGCACGGTTATCCGAACGATATTACACTCACATCGGGGGGCTCATCTTTCTAGCCGGATGTTTCTCATTCATTTTCATCATTTACAGCACCGGTCTTCTCTCTCTTGCATTTCTTATTCAACTTCCGAACTCTACGTTTATCCTTACATATATAGGTGGATGTGCAGCAGGGATGGTGTTGCTGAAAGATAACCGGTATGCAGTATTTCTAAGTGCACTATCACTCATACTAACATCATGTATCCTGCTTTTTGTATCATGGGCGATATTTTTTCCCATTGGAATTATCCTCATCTGGGGTATTTTCCTGATTAGAAACCGAAAGAGAATGGGAGATCCAAAGAGAACTATGTGATTACCAAAATCATTTCTCTGACATGAGGCTCATATTATCTCTTATCACAACTCTGTTTTTTGCCTGTTCTAAAGATATACCATCATCAGAATCTGTATGCATAACATCATCCCAATCATGAATGTTTCATTGACAGCAGATGGAGATGTTTTCCATGACTGTAGCAGAACCAACGATAAAAGAAATCGAACCGCTCAGTATTCTATCCATCCGCGAAAAAGGGACCTTTGAAGAGGTTATCCCACAGTTAATTGGTATATTATGTACATATTTCTCTTCACCTCAGAGAGGTGAGAAAAGGTTTCCATAACCTGACCATTTATATCAATTTATCATGATGGAGAATACCGGTAATCTGGTGTAGATGTAGAAATTGCCGTTCCAGTTACCGGGAGATTACCTGAACAGATTCTGGGTATTACCATTAGGGCCCTACCAGGAGGAATGTTTACATCAGTAATACACAAAGGTCCATACCAGGATGTTCATGAATCATGGGGAAAACTCTATGAATGAACAGTGAAAATGGGATATGAACCGAAATCTCCCTGTCGGGATAATTTCCTGAGTGATTCCGATGACGTGCCTGAAGAAGAGTTATTGACTGAATTACTCTTTCCGATAGAAATAATGAAAATATAAAGATATTGAAAAAGGAATCATTTCCCAGTAAATGATGGATTGATTACCTTCATTTTAACTTCATTGACCGGGACTTTTTCTGATTCAATCTTATATCCCCGTTGTTCTGATTCCATCTCAACCCATGGTGGGATATGATCACAGATGATCTCCAGGGTTTTGAATTTTCCTTCTCTCATGAAATCAAGAAGGATCTGTTTGCTGGTAATCCCCGGAGTCTTTCCCTGTATCTCCTTTATTGATACAAAAAAATTACCGGGAGATTTTTCATACGGGCCGGGAAGCGGTTCATTTCTTATTGCTGCGATTTTTGCCTGTTCTTGTTCTTCTTCCTGGAGAACCTCTTCGAGAAAACCAACAGGTCTTCCGGAAACTTCAAACACACTGCAGCCTGCTTTCATAAGTTCATAGTATAATGCCCCGATAGCCTGATTTGCAACAAATATTTTGCATTCACCTAAAAAACTGATAAGATCCGCCATTTTTTTCCGAAGAATAGCAAGCGAATCACTTTCGGTTGTATTAAATGGCATTTCCCGATCAAGGTTCCATACCCCCTGGGTTCGCCGGAATACCACTATGGTTCCGGACCCTGTAAGGCTTGAACTCATTCCGTCGGCTCCGAGAATGGTGGCTATTTCACAATACATATGCTATCCTGTCTGTTAAATGACGAGACGTTCTACTATCTCTCCCCCTTCGATATGTGAGTCCATTATCTCCTCCACATCGTCAGGACTTACCGATCCATACCAGATATTATCCGGATAAACCACCACAATCGGACCTTTTTCACATATCCCAAAGCATCCGGTGTTACTGAGAAATACATCACCACCAATTTCCCTGTCATCAATCTCTTCAATAAACCGCTGCATGATTTCAAATCCCTCATTTGACTGGCAATATCCCTTCGTCTGGCCGTTTGCACGTGAACTTGTGCAGACGAAAATGTGGTGTTTTGGTTTATGCATTAATTATTCCTCCATTATCGAAATATTCTGATTTTATCTGTTGTCTGTAGTGCTGGTACTTGTGTTCCAGGTGAGTGTTTACCATCTGTTCCAGAAGGGTAACAGTTCCGGTATATCCCAGGTTCCTGATTCGTTGTGCTCCTATCCGGTCATGAATGGGAAATCCGGTTCTGACAACAGGAATATTCAGCCGCTCGGTGAGAACTTTCCCTCCAGCATGGCCGATTGCAAGATTTACCCCCAAATGGTCACTCTCCTTTGCAATAAGGGCAAAGTCAACATGGTCTGCTACCAGAGGAGCAAAATCCAGTTCCCTCGTTATTGTCTCAAGGTGTCTGCGAAGTTGCGGGGATCCTGTTCCGGTTGCTATTATGGGGGGAATTGATCCATTCTCGATACAAAGGGATGATACAGCATATACCAGTTCGGGCTCTCCAAAGATGACCGGCTTTATCTCAGCCATGTGTTTGTGTGCATCAGCCATTGCGTCACACAGCCATCCCCGTTCAAGGAGGATACTCTCCGGAACCGGTTTTATAGCAATCGAGATCAGCGTATTGATAAACATGTCCATATTTTTAAGACCGACCGGGAGGGGAAGATTATGGAGAGGAACCCCGTATTTTTCTTCCAGCAATGCTCCGGGCGAGAGATTATCCGGACAGCAGTATCCAAACTGGATGGTGGCCCTGCCTCCGCTCATCCGGGCAATATCTTCCCTGCTGGTCCCTCCCGGAGGTATTTTTTCATATGAAATCCCATACGGCCGGTCAAGAGTCATGGAGATATCCGGAATGAGTGTATACTGAATCCGCATCAGGTCAAGGATACGTTTTATCTCACGGATATCTGCCGGACTGACATGGGGGAGGATAATGTTGATTCCTTCGTTAGGTGAAACAGGACCAGCATAGTACATGATAACATCCCTGACTGCAGTCCAGTATCCTTCGGTTGAAGTACCACTGTAACTCGGGGTTGATATCGGAATGATATCCACATCATGCAGGTTTCGGTCGGTCAGGTACGTGTCAATCATCCGGCCGACATCCTCTCCCATGGTCTCAGTCATACAGGTTGTAACCACCCCGATTACTTTAGGATGGTAAACACGGATGACATTATCAAGACCTTTCCGAAGATTTTCTTCACCGCCGTAAATGGTCTGTTTTTCATTGAGTGAGGATGATGCAATGTCAACCGGTTCGTTGTAATGTTCAACCATGGCAAGCCGCATATAGGTACTACACCCCTGTGATCCATGCACTATAACCATCGATTGTTCGATACCCTTAAAGGCAATTACCGAGCCAAGAGGCATACATATCTGACACTGGTTTTCATTCACTTCCCGGACAGATGGTGTTTTTTCATCCATGATATACCTCCCAGTCAGGATGTGTCCGGATCTGTTTCCAAACCGGTGAACAGCAGGTCACATAAACTTCATGGGCAAAGTTTATTGCACCGTCAAATCCGGCAAGGCAGACCTTGCGGTCGTGGTTATGATCAACAAACCCGACTCCCAGTTTATGGGCAAGAGTTCGCTCTTTTACTCCTCCGGCCATGATATCTACCTTCTTTTCGATAAGGAACCTCTCGATTTCTGCCGGATTCGCATCGTCCACCATGACAGTTCCTGGATTTAACATCTCATGTATCTGTTCGTAATCTTCCGGTTTTCCGGTCTGTGTTCCACAGAAAACAATCTCCACCCCAAGTTCCCGGAGTTGCCTGATGATTGCAAGAGCCTTGAATGCTCCCCCCACATAGATTGCAGCACGTTTTCCGGTAAGTTTGGTACGGTAATACTCGATATCAGGCTGGATTCGTTCAGTTTCTCGCTTGATGAGACGTTCTACCGCTTCAATCATGTGAGGTTCGCCGTAAAACTGAGCAATCCTCCGGAGACTGTCTGCAGTATTGTAGGCACCAAAGAAATTCACATCAATATACGGCGTTCCGAACTCCTCTTCCAGAAGACGGGCTACGTAATGCATCGATCCGGTACACTGGACAAGGTTTAGGAAACCTCCCGGAACCTGTTTTAATGATGCAACGGTCGAATCACCGGTACAGGCAACATTAATTTCAATACCCATTTCACGAAGATACCGTTCTACCAGCCATTTCTCGCCACCGAGATTATATTCGCCAAGGAAGTTGATTTTCTTCGTTTTTGGGATTATTTCTCCTTCTTTTGGAGTGATTAGGCGGATGAGTGCATTTCCAGCAGCCCGGTATCCGATAATTTTGTTACCAGATATAAATCCGCTTGATTCAACCGGTATGACATCAATTACATGTCTTTGTGATGCTGCTTTACATACGGCAATGATATCATCACCGATGATACCGACAACACACGTTGCATACACGAATATCGCAGGGGGGCTATATTTTTGGACAATTTCGTCTATGCAAAGGGCAAGTTTTTTCTCCCCGCCAAAGATAACATCACGTTCCTTCAGGTCGGTTGAGAAACTATTCCTGAACATTTCCGAGCCGCTTGAAAGGCTGCCCCTTATATCCCAGGTATATGATGCACATCCTACCGGCCCGTGGACGAGATGAGCAGCATCTGTTATTGGATTCAGTACTACTCTGGCTCCACAGAATACACAGGCACGCTGACTCACGGCCCCGGCAATACTATCATCCGCACAATGAATCCGGTTTTTGGTTTTTCCGGTTGTGATAATAGAATTCTGACGTTCAACAAGACAGGGGGTGTTAGTTCCCCCGATAACCTGCGAACAAGTAATTTCCATGATAATCTCCTGATTTTTTTTATTTTTTTACAGGACCATTTCATAATCTTCATCGCCAGCATCACGGTCACGCCGGTCGAGAAGGGTATTACTTACCATCTCAATGAGACGCAGACATCCACGATATCCGGTTATTGGCATGAGAGGATGGACAGCCCGGTCAAGGATAGGAAAACCTACCCGGACGAGTGGAGTATCCTCGGCACGTGCGATGTATTTCCCATAGGTGGTTCCCATGAGGAGATCCACCGGCTCCTCTTTTATCCACTGGTGGAGTTCGAAGAGGTCACCGTCAGCTTTGGCAATGCTGCCTTCTACCTGGTATTCTTCAAACATTTTCCCGACCTCGGTCTCAAACCGTGAACCCGGAGTCCCGGTCAGCACATATTTCGGGATCATGCCCATGGTCAGGACAAATTCCGTCAGAGGAATGACAATATCCGGATCCCCAAATATTGCCACTTTCTTTCCCTGGTAATGGAAATGGGTGTCAATGAGGGTATCTACAACCTGTCCCCGTTCAACGGTCAGAGATTTTGGCACATCCACTTCGCATTTTTCCTTCAGGGTCATGATGAAATCATCAGTAGCCTTTAGGCCAATGGGAGTTCTGAGAGGAATACATGGAACATTGCACTTTTCAACAAGCATTGCTCCGGCTGCGTCAGAGGCCCAGGATCCAAGAGCGAGTGTAAGCCTCGAATTTCCGGTATCGACTATCTCATCTACCGTGGTTCCTCCTTCAGGAAACAGGGCATACTTGTTTGTCTGGGGAGCATCTAAAACACCCGTAGTATCCGGGAGCATGATCATCTGTATACCCATTTCATCAACGATTCTCCTTATCTCTCTCATATCCCCCGGATTTACAAAGCCGGGAAGGATGTTCACCTGGTCCTTTTTCACCGGTTCGGTTGCCTGAGCCAGGTATGAGACCATGGATTTTACCATATTCGAGAATCCGGTGATATGGGATCCGGAATAACTGGGAGTATTGGTATGAATAACCCGCTTACCCTCAGGAATTTCCGACTGTTTTATTATTGTCGGCAGGTCATCTCCGATAGTCTCTGACAGGCAGGTTGTATGGACTGCGATAATTTCCGGGTTGTAAATAGCAAAGATATTTTTTATCGAGGTCTTCAGGTTTACTGCACCGCCAAAAACCGAAGCACCTTCGGTAAAGGAACTTGACGAAGCAAGTACCTGGTCACGGAAGTGACGGGTCAGATGCATCCGGTGATATGCACAACATCCTTGTGATCCATGACTGTGCGGAAGACAGCCGTGAATTCCAAGAGCTGCATACATCGCACCGATTGGCTGGCATGTTTTTGCAGGATTAATCTTTCCAATGGTGTGCTCTACCGGTCCTTCCGGTACACATTCAAGCATTGATATCACCCTTATTTTCTGATTCTTTCTCCCATGGCGGGATTATAAACTTCCATGCAGGAGTTGTCATGGCATTTGCCACATCACGGGCAAAATTCATTGCACCGTTAAATCCTGCGTATGGGCCGCTGTAGTCATATGAGTGCAGTTGTTTTGCCGGAACTCCCATCTTCTGGGCGATGTATTTGTCACGAACCCCGGCAAAGAACAGGTCGGGTTTTAACTCCTTCACCAGTTGCTCGGCTTCGTAGTGGTTACAATCGTCTATCATGAGTGTTCCTCCGTTCATGTCCGGATACATTCCTTCATAATTACCAAGGGGTACCCTGCTACATATCTCGTCAAATTTCTCTTTTGTGAGATTCAGATGTTCATGAGCCTCTTTGTAGAGTTCAGGGTCTGGTTTGATATCAAGTTCAGGAATATTCTTTGAATCCGCATCGGTTTTTATCGTCGGAATGACCGATCTTCCTTCGTAATCGTCACGGTGGGCAAATTCGTACCCGGCAACAACAACCTCCATTCCAAGGTCTTTGAGCAGGTACTGGTAGTGATGGCTCCGGGAACCTCCGACAAAGGCAAATGCTGTCTTACCTGTGCAGATCTTCCGGTAATGTTCTATAACCGGCAATACCCGTGCTTCTTCCCTTGCGATGACTTCCTCAGTCTTTCTGATGAAAGTCTCATCGCCGGTAACCTGTGCAATGTCACGAAGAGACTTCTTTATTGCCTCGACACCGATGAAATTGATCTTCAGCCATGGAATACCGTATTTTTCCTCCATCATCTCAGCGATGTAGTTGATGGATCGATGACACATAACCAGGTTCAGGTTGGCTATATGCATGTTCTTCATCTCTTCCACGCTTGAATCGCCGGTAATGACTCCCTGAACACGATATCCGATATCATGGAGAATTCTTTCAATCTCCCAAGAATCTCCACCGATATTGTATTCTCCTAAGAGATTCACCACGAATTCGGAGGGGTTCTTCTCTGCATCCCCTGAACCGATAACATTCTCCATAAGGATGTTATTTGCAATATGGTGGCCTGCAGACTGGCTGACACCCTTGTATCCTTCACAGTTGTAAGCCAGCACGGGAATTCCATGCTTTTCAGTTGCTTTTTTTGTCACCGCACCCAGATCATCGCCGATAAGACCAATCGGACAGGTTGCACAGACGTTAACTGCCCGGGGATGGAACATTTCGACAACTTCATCGATCATCTTGGCGAGTTTTTTCTCTCCACCAAAGACAATATCCGGTTCCTGCATGTCGGTGACAAAACACATCGCCCCGTAAATCTGTTCAGGAGGAGTAATATCATCGGCCCGTGCCTTATTCCGCCTGGTTCCCCAGCTGTAGTATGCACACCCTACCGGACCGTGGGTGATGGTTATCATATCCTTAATCGGACCGACAACAACACCCTTACATCCGGCATAACAGCATCCTCTCTGGGAGATTATTCCCGGAACAGTTCTGGTATTTGCCTCTATCTGCTGACACCCTTCTTCCGGATTTTTCCGGACGATATGTTTTGTACGATTCTTTTGTACTTTATCGGGGTACGGGAGAAGCATCTCATCCAGTACTTCCTGATTTATCGCCATGTATTCCTCCTTACCAGATTGCGGCTTCCCCGGTCTCTGCTGTCCGGACACGGACTGCATCTCCGATTGGCATTACGAATATGGTGCCGTCTCCGACCTGGTTTTCAGTTTTATTTGCTTTGATTATTGCTTCAACGATCCGGGGGACATCTTCATCATGGGCGAGGATGGTAAAGAGCCGGCGTGGGAAGAGCCGTGATCCGTCCAGGAAACTTGTTACCTGTTTTTCAGTCTCTTCCCGGTCCAGGATGTCATCTGCTGCAAGTGCCAGCAGTTCTTCCTTTCTTCCCTGGATGATACTGCTGTCTTCCACCCGCTTTCCTCTGCCCATAACCTTTACGGCAGTAAATCCAGCAACTCCTGCATCAACGAGTGCCTTCTTTGTTACATTAGTCTTATTCATCCGGATGACTGCCATTATTTCCTTCATGGTATCCTCCGGTATCAGAGACCACGACCGCCTCTTGAGATGGTGTATACTTCCTCAACGGGGGTGATGAAGATCTTCCCATCTCCAAAGTTTCCATCTTCTCCGGTTTTTGCGGTCTTTAGAACCGTATCTACAAACCGTTCCCGTTCTTCGTCATGGATTACGACCATAACGAGAGATTTGGGAATTTCATCGTAGAGGGTGTTTCCTACTTTGATACCCTTCTGTTTTCCCCGACCAACGACATCTACAACCGTTGCTGCAGGAAATCCGGCAACAGAGAGTTCTTTGAGTACTTCATCCTTCTTTTCAGGTCTGACGATTGCCCGCATCAGTAACATGTCAATTTCCTCCTGTCTCCGGTTTAGAGGGCGTCCAAAAATCCGTGCTGCATCATCAGTTCTTCGAGCCGATCCTGGGTCATTGGCTTAGGTTTTACAAACATGGTGTTGGTATCGATAGCGTTTGCCAATTTCTTGTACTCCTGAGCCTGGTTTGAATCCGGATCAAAGTCGATAACAGTCTTTTTGTTTATCTCAGCCCGCTGAACCAGGTTGTCACGGGGGACAAAGTGAATGAGCTGGGAACCAATTTCTTCTGCAAATGCTTTTAGGAGGGCATATTCATTGTCCACTTTCCGGCTGTTACAGATAATACCACCAAGACGGACTTTCCCGTTATCTGCATATTTCTGAATACCTTTGGCAATGTTATTCGCTGCATAAAGGGCCATTAACTCACCGGATGCTACGATGTAGATTTCTTCTGCCTTTCCTTCACGAATGGGCATTGCAAAACCTCCGCAGACAACATCTCCCAGCACATCATAGAAGACATAATCAAGGTTTGGGGTATATGCACCAAGTGATTCAAGCAGGTTGATAGAAGTAATAATTCCTCTGCCTGCACATCCTACTCCCGGCTCCGGACCTCCGGATTCAACACACATGGTCTCTCCAAACCCGGGTTTTAGGATGTCATCCAGTTCAATGTCATCTCCTTCGTCACGAAGGGTATCAAGGACGGTTTTCTGACATAATCCATGCAGCAGAAGTCGCGTAGAATCTGCTTTTGGGTCACAACCGACTACCATTACTTTCTTTCCGGCACTTGCAAGAGCAGCGACCGTGTTCTGTGTTGTGGTGGATTTTCCAATTCCACCTTTTCCGTAAATAGCAACTTGTCTCATGGTTATCTCGAAATTTTTTCTGAAAGAAATTTTATATTCAACAGGCTCATCGGACCAAAATCAGAAACCTGACGGTACATTCATGGTCCTATCAGAAATCTGAAGTATATTACCTTTGTATAATCCTTACTCTTCTTCCGGTTCGGGACATCCGGATTCAATCCGGACGAATGGTTTTATTTTGAGATCCGTTTGGTGAAGGTGTTATGCTCATTATAGAGAAAGATCAAACCATGCCGGTGTCCGGGTCTTTCCGCCTGAAAGCAGAGATTAGACGATAAAAGATATATGAACTGCAACTCTGTTGCCCATCCTCCTCCTCCTCTTGTATACTATTCTATTCATATTAATAATATATAATAATTATGGAAGGAAATTACTTTCAATTACTATATAAATCTTACTCAATATAAAATACTAAAATAATATATAAATGCCATAAATAATATAAAATAATATAAATATTAAATAAATGAAACCGTAGTGTCCCTACTTTTAAAAAGAATTCTGTTAAGGTATGAGAAATAACTCATCTTTCTCAGGTATCCTCAGTGCTCCCCAATATTCCTCAATAAAATCATTATCCACTAGAAGATCTAAATATCCCATTCGTTTAGCAATATCGGTAGCTTCTTTTCGTAATGAAGATGATATGAGGCAAGCATAAGCTCCGGCAAGTGAACCATTCCCTATCCGATGGAACTCTGCTGATGGAAACTCTGGAAGAATCCCAAAGGAGATGAGATTTTCTATGTTTCCAAAAGAACTAAAGGCTCCTGCCAGATAAACATGATGAATATCCAAAGGAGTCAACCGGTATTTTTTAATCAGAACTATAATCGCAGCAAGAACAGCCGCTTTTGAATCCATGAGATATGCCATATCTTCACTTGTTATGACAATGTCTTTCCCGGTTGCTGTAAGATGAGATGGAACCAGCAAAAACTCCAAACCATGTTCTCCTTCTCTGACTCCTGGTGCGGATTCTATCAATTTTCCACTAATATCCAGAATTCCTGCATGAGCCATCGCTGCAGCAGCATCTATTATCCCGGATCCACAGACCCCTTTGGGATCTGTATCTCCAATAACATGCCAAATTACCTGACCAGATTTATCAATTTTTACAGTATCTATCGCCCCTTTCATCGCCCGCATTCCAGAACGCATTCCTGCTCCTTCAAATGCAGGACCTGAAGCACAAGAAGTTGAAACCATCCAGTCTTTGTTCCCGAGAATTATTTCCCCATTTGTTCCGAGGTCAATGAGAAGTGAAATTTCGGTCTTTTTATACATACTGGAGGTTAAAATATCGCCAATTGCATCCCCTCCGACAAATCTGCTTACAGCCGGAAGACAGAATATCGGTGTTAGTGGTAATGCATCAATTCCAATGGTTTCTGCATTCAGTAGAACTGGATTTGACTCAACCTGTGCGTCCACATATTCAAGGGGAGTGGGATCTTTTCCGGCTAAAAGCCAGGTCATTATTGTATTTCCACCAAGGCAGATATCATAAATTTCATTCCATTTAATACCGGAACCATGAGTCAGTTTATGGATAATTTCATTGACACTACCAAGAGCTGCTATTTGTAATTCTTTTCTTCCTTCTTCTTTTCGACCAATGGCAATTCTGGTAACTAATTCCTCGCCAAGAGTTATCTGCCTGTTTAAGGTTGAAGCTTTTTTAATAATTTCCCCTGTTAATAAATCAACAAGAAGACCTACAACGGTAGTAGTCCCTAAATCTAGTGCAATACCAAACAATCGCTCGGTTGTATCATGTTCTTCAAGAGCGATCAGCAATGATTCTTCAGTTTTTTTATACAAGGTTGCTGTCAGGGGATGAGCAGAGTTGATGATAAGGTCTCGCTGATTTTCATTCATCACCGGTCTTTTTCCATCATATCCGGCAAAACGAATGGATGGACCCAAAGTTACAAGAGAGTAATTTAGGTTTTTTTCTACCAGATATTTATGAACGGATGGAGAAATTGTTTGAATTGTTTGTGCAATGTCAAGTAAAATCTGAGGTGTATCAATTCTACTCTCGATTGGTATGGTAAAAACAGCATCGGACCATACCTGTTCAAGACAGGCTAAACAGTAGCCTTTTCTTTGTTCATCAAGAGTTAGAAATTTGGCACAGCAACTTCCCTCTTCAGAAGTCTTTCCTGATATTTTTATTACCCGACATTTTCCACAAGTCCCTTTTCCTCCACAAATTGCTTCAAACTGAATACCCGCTTCCCGGATTGCAGATAATACTGTGGTTCCTGCAGGTACTGTTACCATCCGGTTCATCGGTTGGAAAAGAATGGAAATTGAAGAATTCATCTCATTATTCTTCCGTAGGAGGCCATCGTTCCCTGATCATCTGGCCAATTCCAGAAGAATCACGTGGACCTACCAGTACTCTCCATCCAGTCTCTTCTTCAGTTTCTCCGGATAAACGTGCAGCAAGGCCGGGAATTATCAGATATCGGTGAATTACAAGATCTCCAACATTCATATCCCGAATAGAATCAGCAATCTTTACAGCAGAGAGATATCTACCGGCAACTGCCGCTTCTACAGAAAGTCCTCCGGTATCAATAACAATTAAAAAGCTGTCAATTTTCGCCGTTTTAATATCAGATTCTACTGTAAAGAATGTTAAGGCATAATTGGATGTGATAAGTACGGGTGAATTTTTATCAGGATTACCAAATGTCCGAACACCAGGATCGACAGATACTGGTTTTCTTGGATCGGTATATATACCAAACCGCCAGATCAACTGGGGAAGAAGAACCCATCCTTCCAGGCTGTGCATAATGAGCAGATCAGCATATCTGGTGATGAGCATTGATGCAAGGTACGCTTCCTGCCATCGGTTCAGTTCTTCTGATAATTCCTGACCATTCCAGACAGATATTGGAGTTCCAAGAATCGGATAACCAAAAAGTGGATCAAAGTCTTTGCAGGCTGCTTTTCGAATAGCAGTATTCTGAAAAATAGTCTTTCCAATCTGATCACTATGATATGTTCCTGGATCTAGTACCATCTGATCAATGCCCCATTCTTTGAGTGTTTTTACTAGCGATCGTAAAAGAGAAAGATCACCTGGAGCAGAGACTACTACCGGACAAGAATAACGGAGGACAAGTTCTCCCATAGTCTCCCAATTTTCTTTTGTGATTGCGAAAATGAGCGGTTTTCTCTCAGCACATACTGAAAGCCCGGTAGCGATAATATCAGGTTCAGTACTACAGAGAATAAGAGGAATTTGACAGGAATTACACACGATCTGAACAAGTTCCCTGAATCGTGTCGGATCTTTTGTTACCGACCGAAGTGCCAGGGAGTCTAGTTTTAATGGTCTTCCAATATAGGGATAAGAAAAATCTATTACTCTCTTAATTCGTGAAGAAATGACATCAGGTGCCATATCATCAGAGAGATCAATGGCAATTGGCGTGGGATTCTGATAAGTAAATTCATGTCTGAAAAGGACATGTTTTCCACCGATAGTGATGGCATTTCCTCCGGTTCCAAAGGATACACTCTGAACCAGCGGTGCCAACAATTCCTCCAGTTTATCAAGTTCCTTTGAATATTTTTGAGTGTAAAGTGGAGGACAATTGACTATACTAGTTTCACCGTTGACAACTTTTGTTGCAAAAGCCATACAATTGGCTTCTCCACACTCACCACAATTAGTTCGTGGCAGGAGTTTATAGACATCAATCGGGCTTATTTCTCGAATGCCTTTTTTATGTTCTTTTTCCATCCTGCTCACCTCATATTTTCATAGATACCCAGTCTGCCTGATCTGGAGTTGTGTGAGAATGTTTGATGAGTTTTCCTGCGACATCCTTTAATGTTGAAACTGCCAGTGGATGCATCATTAAAAAGAGATCCACACCAGCAAGTAGGAGTGTTAATCCACCAATCGTCTCCCAAAGTGGACCACGGAGATCATTCTTTCCAAATAATGGCCCTAAATCCATCCACGCTTCCCGGGCAGACCAGGCATTAGTACAGGCAGAGAGCGTTGGATGTTGGAGTTCTGCATCTCCCATTAGTGCTGCCATCCTTGCACGTTCGTGAATAGAAAATGAATATTCAAGGCCATATCCAAGAGCTACGGTGGTAAGATCCATGAGCAGTCGATCAGCCGGGAAATATTGATATATTCTGCGATTCAGCTCTTTCGCACTGTTCAGATCAAGACCGGTAAATCCCAGTAAACAATGGCCATATTTATCTGCTGCAGTACAAACCGGTTCCAGGGTTTTTGCATCTGCCATATCTGTCGTCACTGAATTTAAAAGAAGCCTATCTCCTTCTGCCATCTCAGCTATTTCGGTGAAGGTTTTTGCATCTTTCTTTGGATCTCCACATCCTCCGATTATAAGAGGAACTTTTACTGCCTGTAATACCTCTTCTACTGTTTTTGCAGCATCTTTAGGAGATTTATCCTGAATTAAGGGATCGGTTGAAAGCAGATGAACGGTTATCATATCCGCTCCATACTGCTCAACATTTTGTTTTGCCCAGGATGCAGGATCATCCATTACATCTGTCAAATGATTCTTCAGAGCTTTTGGCATCGAAACTGCGGTATCAAAGACATCCAAAGAAATTACCGGAGGATGGGGTGGAAGTGAATGAGGATTATGAAAAGGAAGTGAGGATGATCCTCCAACCGTTACTGTATTATCTCTAGTCCCGCCTTCAGATCTTGTAGCTCCCAGAGTAATCTCTCTGATTTTTGCAGGGAAACAATCATCCTGAAGTTGAAAGGAATCTTCTAATAAAGAGTCAGGGCGGATATATTTTCTCTCTTCAGGATTTTTTTGGAGATTTGAGTAATCTGTAGGTACTTGATGTACCTGTACCCCTCCACCAAGAGGAAGCCACAGCTCCAGTTCACCAAGTTCAAGTTCGACATGCTCTAATTCAATCTGTTTTCCGGATAAAACATCCAAAATACCAGGACCTAATAGTTGTATCAGGCGTGAAATATCAGCCTTTTCAGAGTCAGTCATGTCGCCCTCCTTTCTGTTTTATCTGATAATCTTGAGCCGGCTGTATAATAATCCGGTCAGCATATATCCTGGCATTTTTCAGGATTATTTTTACTCCACCAGCCATCAGGGGAAGTTCTCCAATTGACATTACCGGAACAGGTGAACTAAAATCTGGTGATTCTTCTTCTTTTTCTACAGGAACTATCCACTTTGATACAACCGGATGTCGGTGTGATGTAAGAAATGATTTGAGCGTATCAATATCCAAAGCATCTTTTTCGGTAGCAATTGCATCTGCGATCTCAACCGGAATAATGCCGGCGAGCAAATCCTTAATCTCTGCAGGTATCCAGACTATAGTATTCCATCCTCCATCTGCCTGTAAGAATTTCACAGATCTCATATATTCAAGGGAGATGCCATGAAACCCTTCGACCTGTCTGCCTCCGGCCGTTGAGTCCGCAAGAGTAGAAAAAGCTAATCCATTTACTGTTGGTCCTGCAAACCGTCGATGAACGATTCCAAAACCTTCTACTTCTGGAATGTAAAAAGCAATTGCTTCAAAACACCCACATGAGGTATGTGGATATCCAAAAGCAGAATAAAGCCATACCCGGTTTACTTCACCCATGGAACGTTTTGATGCATGTTCATTAATTCCTGAATATTCTCCATGTTCAGGATCAAGATAATCTCCTTTAGAAATTGGAAAAATCGGACCTTCAGGATCCATCCGAGCTGCTGCCCGGCCATCAAACCAACTGATCGCTCCACAGTTAGCGTACCGCTGGGGAGTTATGACACAGATATGAGAAGGGGCAAAAGACTGACACAATGCACAACCATAAAAGGTATCCACCTCTTCATCCAGGAGTCCTCTCGCTCGTGCATCCCTGGTTTCATACCGATCCCGTGCAAGAGAATAATACCGTTGAAATTCTTCTCCTCCGGTAAAAAAGGTTATTTGAATTTTTTCTATTATTGGAAGTTCACTTTTATAAAGGCTTATCAATACACGTCCAATTTGATCAAAAGAGGTAAGGCCTTTGGTAAAGGCTTTTTTTCCAACCCGTACCCAGATGTCATATCGTTGGTTTAAATGCATGACTCCCTGGATATAATTGAGGTATTCATGGATTCTTCGCTCAAAAACTCCTTCAAGGTCTTCTTCAAGTTTTTCACCGGATACTTCAACAAGGATACCAAAGGGATAACTTTTTCCCTCCTCTAAAGCGGAAAGGTCGGTACCAATCACTGATATTGAACCATCAACAACCCGTTCATTATCCTTCACTAGGACGAGTTCAAATTTTTCAGATACTTTTGGTCCCCCAAGTTCAACTCTCATCTCCTCCTTTCGGATACGTTCTCCTTCATGGATTAATCCCACTTCAACAGGGATATCTTCAAACATGAGATTCCTCCATATTTTTCTTATCTGTCTTTATGATATCGACAAACCGTTCAATCTCCTTTTGCCAGTTTTCGAACTTCATATTACCATATGACCATGTTGCATGGGGGTGATATTTTGGATCCAGAGAGATTTTTTTGGTATTCCAGGCACATTGTTTAAGTCCGGATAGTAAAAGAGATCCTAATGTGTAAGAAAATCCTGCAAGGATTACCAGATCATACTGTCCTTTCCCATCAAGACCTTGCCACTTATTGTCGCATAATCGATCTATAATTTCCATGCTCCCCATCGATGCATTTGGAACCAGTCCTCGTGAAATTAGGGTACCTGTTATATGAGCAGTAGATATAACTGGAACGTTCCATTTTTCTTTCAGGGTTTTTATTAAGGTAATAAGAAGGTCAGATTGTTTATTATCTGTAATTGATTCAGAGCCAATTAAAAAAATGGGGTGATTGGCTTTTTTCATTAGTGCTGATAAAACTTCAGGTTTAGAAATTATTGATGCCTGTTTTGTCCCACCCATCTCAGCCCGAATCCATGGATCCTGACCTGCCATCAATTGCCCCCTTTCTGAGATCGTATTTGTGATTTGAGAAGAGTCGGATCTGGAATTTTTTGGTCTTTAAATCCCTTCTCTTTTAAAATTGAAATGAGTTCCTCTTTCATTGTAATTGGTATATCAGAAGATGAACGGATAAACAAATGAACATCATCGGGTATGATTCCATACAATCGTTTATGGAGATCTATATAATGGGTCAATTTCATGGATCTTCCCCGTGATGTGTCATTTGGCCTCATACACAATTTTGCAATAAGAACCATCGCCTCTTCCTTGGTTTCAGCGCTTATGAAAAGATGTTCAGGAACCGGACCAACCTGAACCTTTTCCCCTGTTCGTGTGTCGTATACAAACCAATTCGCTTCATTATCTTTTCTTCCAAGAAGCATCCGACGATATTTTGCACCATGAGGGCCGACAATTACTGGAATTCCAAGCCTCCAGAATCCTGCTGCAATTGCAGCGGCTTTTTGAGACATTGCTCCCCACGCAATACCTACCGCACCAACCCGATTATACACGTAATCTGCAATCTCCTCATAGTTCCCCCGGAGATTTCGTTTAGCAAAAATACTAGCAATTTTTATAGCAGCCCCGGATATATGTGCATTCGAAACACAGGATCCAACATTGACAATTCCTCCTGCATCAAATCGTCCATGAAATTCTTCATATGGTGTCTGACCATCCTCATTTCGATACATTCCGATAGCCATCGCTGAACACCCGGATGCTACGGAAATATATCTGCGTTTTGCAAATTCCCGTGCCATTTCAGCAACTTCTGATACACCATTCGGAAAATTTGCACATCCGACAAATGCGACAACTCCAGGGATCTCTCCTAATACAATTGGCCCACCTACTTCTCTGATCTCAATATCCTGGATGGCTCCTCTGCCAGCACGAACGGTATACTTTTCTGAAGTAACAATATCCCGGGCTGCTGCAACCAGAGCATTATGGACAGGTATGTTTTTAATACATACATCCTCACACCTCCCACATCCGATACAGGATTGATAAATCTCAGCCAATAATGTGATATCCCCTGTGGCTGCCTGTTTCATCGCATCCGGAATCGGAGTCTCATTTGGACATGCCCGTGTGCATTCCATACATCCGCCACAGAATTTTGCATATTCGATAAGTTCTTCTAATGTAGGAATTTTTGAAGTTTTTATCGTCTTTCTTATTTCATGAGATTGAATTGCAGCCCTGACGGCTACTTCTCCCACTTTCTTCGGATCAAGAATGAGAACCCCTGGAACAGCTCCTGATATAAGGTCTGCAACTATCTGATCAGGATTATCATCCGTTCTATCAACCAGTCCTGCACAGTTTTTTGAACTGGTTGCTACAAGTGGTGCCTGAATATTTCCTGCTTCAATTAAGAGATCAGCCCTGACACATTGCTCATCAACAACAATAAAGTCAGGAACGCCGCTTCGGATGTAACGAAGTTGCCAGGATATCGGGCCAACAATTTTCGCATCAGGATCATACCGGGTTAGATCGATAGCCGTACAACAGATACCAGTTACCTCAATTGTTCCTGAAAGATTGTGTTCTTTTGTATATTGGATAATATCTATAGCCGGTGGAACATTATGCCCGATAACCAGAATAACCGGTTTTTCTGAATCAATGGTTCCAAGTCCGAGGTTGACCAGTTCTGCCTGAGGATCTGCTTTAGGAAAATCAAAGACTGATATCTGAGTTAAATCTGCTAACTCAAGGCCAACATGATCAAGCATGCCGGCATGGAATACCTTTGATTCAAAATCAAGTGGATCACTTTCCTGTCCGGTATGGGCTGCCGCTAATAGCTCAGTGACCTGGGTTTCAAGATAATCCAGAACCGTTTCAAGATCTGCAAGAGTTTTAGGTTTAATCCCACAGACCAGACGAATCATAGGAGCTTCAACATCTACATTTGTCCCCCCGACATTAATGGGGGTATTTCTTCCATGTGTTTCGATAAGATGGTTGACAAGATGTCTTCCATGACTGATATGAGTTGCAGCTCCAATGCAGGCAGCCAGTAATACTATCCTAGATTGCTGGGCTTCCATGCTGATCCCACATGCTCCACGTTTTCCTCCGGAAAGATCACACTTTCCATAGGTACATAAACAGCAGAGATCACAAAATGGGAGATAAAGTGGTTTATATCGAGATAGAAGAATCCGATCCCAGGACCGAAGATCAGTATGATCTGGAAATGAAGTTGGACCTTCTATTTCAGCCCACTGTTCTCCTTTAATTTTTCCGATCTGTATATCCAGACCCTTTAAAGATCCAGTCGAGCTTTCCGCTTCGCTCAAGTGTATATGAATATTTTTTCTGTTCACAGGAATCCGGCCGGAGAGTTGTTTCCTATTATTGGATAGCCTGGATGGTTTAAGATTTTTGTTCGTTGATCATATATCCTGCAACAGTAAGTATATTCATAACAGAAACCGGCCCAGGATTTGTGGGATCTAATCCAAATACCGGATCTCCAGATATTGTTTTTTCAGCTACGGCCTGATCATATGCAATCTTACCAAGGTATTTCACATCAGGAATGTTTTTCGCACGTTCTGTGAGATTTTCAGGGAATAAAAATCCTCCAACTGATAAAAACCGGGAATATATAACGCCACTCTCTTCTGCTACCCGTTTTGCCCGTTCAAGATGTGCAAAAGATTTTGCAGATGGTCCAAGAACATCAATTATATCATCAACCTTAACAGCAACTCTTCTGTTTAGATGTTCCAACCCTCCCGGTGCATCGATAATTACATAACGATATTGTTTTATTAATCGACTTAAAGCATCTCGGAGGGCTGCATCAGGCATACAATAGCATCCTTCAACCCATTTTGTCCCTATTGCAATAAAATCTAATTTCTCTCCTTCATACATACCCTCCTCCCAAATTTTGTGTTCAATCCGTTTGGATGGTGGAATTCCTATTGTGGTTCCTCCTTTTTCAATAAAGGTTTCTTCCAAAAGTTCTGCAATGGTCTTTTTCCCTTCCGTTCTAAGATCTATTCCAATCATCTCTCCAAGACTTTGATCAGGATCAAGATCTACAAGGAGGAGGGGTGTCTGCTGTGTTCTAATAAAGTAATCGGCAATAAGACTTACAAAGGAGGTTTTGCCGGTTCCTCCCCGCCCCATGATCACTATTGTCTTCATGATTCTAATGCTCCTTCAATCCAATAGAGAAGGTTAGAAATTGCCTGAGTTGCCGGAGTATTACAATAGACCGGTGATATACCCCTGACTCCGGCACTAACGATCTCCTCATCGTAGGGAATGACAGCAGCAAGTGGTACATGGAGCGATATTGCCATATTAGAAATGTGAGTGAATGATTCCTCTCCCCTTACCCGGTTTGCGACGAGAGCAATTCGTGGAATCCCTCCTTCTCTTGCAAGACGGGCTATACGCTCCGCAGTTAAAAGAGAAGCCTGATGTGCATCGGTAACGATAAGCATCACATCGACATGTTCAGCCGTACCTCTTCCAAGATGCTCAATCCCGGCTTCCATGTCCATAATAATGATCTCATCGGTTTCAGTTATCATATGTCCGATAAGATTCCTGATTACACTGTTTGCCGGGCAGGCACACCCTGAACCCATCGACTTGACAGTACCCATGACCAGAAGGGATACTCCGCAAGGTGTCTGAACAGACTGGTTTGTGATGATATCATCCACGGTAAAGACGAGTTTAAAGACTCCAGGATAGTCGGTTTTGGTCTTTTCTTCAATGATTGAGGTATTTTCTGCTATGGGTATGATCTTATCAAGATCAGATTCCGTCATGCCCAGTGTCAGACCAAGGTTTGGTGATGTATCAGCATCGATAGCAATGGTCGTGTGACCAGTAGAAGCATATTGACAGGCTAGTGTTCCGGAAATGAATGTCTTTCCCACTCCTCCTTTCCCTGTAATGGCTATTTTCATATCCTGTGACCTCGGTTAATGAATACTGATGACATCGAACGAATCTTATCATCACTCATGGTCCGATCATTTATATTTTTTGTTTATCAATCAAAAGATGGCCTCTTGAAAAAAATTTCAGAGTCCAAAGCTAAATTTGTTCTAGTAATCAGACATATAGCATTCCGAATTTGTAATTCGTCTAAGAAAAAATGGTTAGTAAATAGAAATTTACTCGGAAGAGATGGATATTAGCGTGTTCCCCCGGAAATGATAATATGGAATCTGGAAAATTTATTGTACTCCTTCCCCGTGTAGACTAGGATTTATTTTCTTTTTTCAATAATATCGGAAAGAGACATTGTATTATCATATACATCAATGATAATATCGTAATGTACTAATATTTTTAAATCAATTAAACCTCCATGTTCGGAATGGAAGACATGGCCAAACAATTTCTTTCTTCACCAGAAGGTCAGAAGATGATTATGGACTTTATTTCATCTCCTGAAGGAATAAAAACCATTCAAAAGATGGTCAGAACCCCGGAAGGAAAAAAAGCCGTAGAATCTCTCATAAAAACTGCACTTCCAGCCATTGAATTAAGTAATGAAGAAATGAGTATGATTACCAGATTATTAGATAAATTCCTGTAACTGATTATCGTGGAAAAAGATAGATTTTGGAATATTTGAAGTATGATGACGCATATCTAAAAATTATAACGATTTGCACCATACTGTATCAACCATAATTTCTGATATTATGAGGAAATTTGCCTTATACTCCATATTTACATGCTCTTTCCAGGATTTCATCAGGTGGGGGTCCATCAGAGACAATTTTTCCATCACGAAGTATTATTACCCGGTCAAAATATTCCATGTGCCAGTCCTCATGAGAAACCATCACGATAGTCTGGGACATCTCTTTGTTAATTTGTTTAAATAAATCCAAAACATTTCGTGAACTTTCAGAATCTAGATTTGCACATGGCTCATCTGCAAAGAGGATTTCCGGTTTATTTACCATGGCCCGTGCAATAGCAACCCGCTGTTGCTGTCCTCCCGATAATTCATTATGCTTATGAGTCAGACGATCAGAAAGACCTATCCGATCAAGGATTTGTAATGTCTGTCTCTGATATTCCTCTTTTGATGTCCCTCGGATCATCGAGGTCAGGTACACATTTTCTTCCACAGTTAATTCTGGAACCAGAGCATAATCCTGGAAAACATAACCAAGTCGTTTCAGTCTGAACCTGGTCCGTTGCCGGTCATTCAATGTTTTTACATCAATACCACCAAGGAGTATCTTTCCTTCGGTTGGTTTATCTAAAAGTCCAAGAAGATGGAGTAATGTAGATTTTCCTGAACCACTTGCACCCATGATACCGACAAATTCACCTTTCAGAATAGTAAGAGAAACTCCCTGCAAAGCATGAACGGTAACTTTTCCCATCTCATATGTCCGGGTCAGGTTTTCAGCAACTATCATATTAGCTCCTCATTGCAGTCAGGATATCTTCTGACGCCACCCTCCATGCAGGAATATAGCCGGCAATAAATGAAGCTATATAAAGCATGATAGTATTATTGATTAAATCTGAAGTTGCAACGACAGGTGTAACTTCTCCATCGGGAAATTGGAATGGATACAAAGTGAGTATCGCAACCATAGTTTCAACCAGGGTGGTTCCGACAATAACTCCAAGAGTAGTAAGGATGAGAACTTGGAAAACATAATTATGAATAATAATATTTTTTTCTACACCAAGGGCTTTTAAAACACCAATTTGTCTTTTACTGTTTAAAGTTTTAATCATAATAACAATGAATAAAACAACAATAGCAATAATAAGTGAAACAATAATAGTAATTGAATTCAGCATGGCAAAGTTCTGAACCGCCCGGCCCATTGCTTCTTCCAGTATATCCTGCCAGGTCTGCACTTTTTCCCGGACACCAAATCGATAAATCTGGGTTTTTACATCTGGTTCATATGCATCAGGATCAGTTTTTATGATAACATCAGTAGCATAATCAACTTTTTTACCATATACAGATTCCAGTTCATCCCAGGTGATATAAGCCCCCTGATCAGCATAATATGAGCCGGTCTCAATGATACCTTTTACATGATAGACCTTAGTTACTCCATTGGTATATTCTACTGTAAGAGGATCTCCAGCTTTCAGGTAACCCAGAGTCGCTCCCATATCAAGGCTTTCATCTTTATGCCCTGATGTCTGAATACCAATAATTATCTCATCACGCTCTCCATCAGCAAGATAATGTCCATCTAACATCTTCTGATATACATCAGTTACCAATCGCTCATCGTCTGGTCGGATGGCAACAACAGTAGAACCAAGGGTATTGCCTTTATACCGGAGTGTTACTCCGGTTCCATAATGAGGAGAGGCCCGTAATACACCAGGGATGCGATTTACCTTCTCAAGCAGCCCGTTTACGTCTTCAATATATCGTTCATCCTCATGTGGAGTGATCAGGATATTACCAGTCTGATAGGTGATAATCTGATCTTCGGCTACCTTGATGAATCCGAGGATAATAGAGGGCATGAAGATCATATTGGTAAAGACCATCGCGATGATCAAAACCGTAAGATAAAGGCTCCCCCTACTTCCCCGAAGAATTCCTCGTACTGCTAAAAAAAATGAAACCTTGAGGTCAAGAAGCATCAGTTATCCTCGTTTTTACGCCTCATATAATAGAATCCGCCTGCACCGGCTATGAGAAGAATGAGAATCAAAATCATAAGACCAGATGAATCCTCTCCATTTGCAACAGTCAACACTAGGTCTTTGTCCAGAGTATGAGTACCCCAGTCATCAACATACGTGATTGTCGTATGATAGGAGTACTCTCCTGCTTCGGTTCCTTCAAGAACAAAGGTTGCAGGGGCATCATTTCCTGATTTAATGCGTCCGATAAAAGCCTCTTTTGCACCCTGTATCGGGAGATCTACTGTGGCACTGACAGATTTTGCTTCTCCAGTTCCGGTATTTTGAACCCGGATAATAAGATCAAAAGGTTCTCCAGGTTTTACTCTGGATGGTGTGGTTTCAACTGATGTTATACTGATCTCTGATTCACCTCTGACATCCAGACCAATAGATCCGGCATCCTCTATGATGCTGCCATCAAGAAGAGCATAGGTCATCCTGACAGGTATTTCTATAATTCCGGTTGGAGTGTTTTTATCTATAAGTATTGAGAGATTCTTTTCTTTTGACATACCTGAAGAAAGACGATCTATCATAAAAGAACTAATACCAGCAGGTATCGCCATCGGTGGAGTGCCATTTACAAAAACCCGAATATTATCAGCCTGAGTAGATCCTTCATTTGAAATTGTAATTGTTCCTTCAATTTTTGTTCCAGGTTTTACTGGTTCTGGAAAAGTATTCTCAAGTCCAAGAGAAGGAGTCCTTAATACAGATATTTGTGTGTTTACATTGACTGGAACCGGATATTTCAGACTTTGACCATCACGGACTCGTATCCATACTTCTGGAAAATACATGCCGCTTTTTTGTGGTGCACGAATCAGGAATGTAATCGGAACAGCCTGATCGGGTCCAATATTTCCTTCAAATTTAGAATCTCCTCCAAGAATATCAAAATCTTTGGATTTTAAAATCACACTGTCAATATATGGAGTAATACTGGATGTCGTCTGGCTGACATCCAGTCCATACGATACAGAGCTTGTCGTTGTCCCTGAAGCAATACTTTTTAAGGTAATAGTCAGTGTTCCTTCTTCTCCTGGAAGAAGCACAGCAGGAGAGACCTTGTAATCACTCACGATTACTGATACCTGCGGTGCGGCTGATGAAAAGGGAAGAATACATGCGATGATAAATAGGAAAATCGCTCCGATTAAAAATCGTCTTCCTATTTTCTTGAATTCTTTACTTTTATTCATAATGATCTTTCGTAACTTATGTACTCTTTATTCATTTATTCCATCTTTTCTGTTCGGTATTTGAAATCCTCTGGTCATCGGTTTTATGTTGAATTTTAGATAGTTTTTAAGGTTAAATCTCCAATTCCTTGTGAAATAGTCACATGTATGGCAGGTGCATTTGGATCATCAGTTTCGTGATAATATCCATGTTCATTTCCTGTAAATCCCGACATTACTAGATTTCCAAGAGCTCTTTCAAGTGCTACTGAAACATGAGATTTTTCTGGAAACAGAACTGTAATTTCTCCAGCTCCATTATCAATCCGTACCGGAAGAGTGTCTCCCATATAATCCTGCAAATCAAGAAAAACAGATCCGGCACCACATTCAAGAACCATTTCTGAAATTTGTGCATTACCGGGTTGTAATCGAATGTCCCCTGTTGCAATGGAAAGGATAAGACTTATCGGGGTCTGATTTTGAAGCTGAAATTCCCAGCTTTCTTCTCCACCGATGATATTATGAAAAAGATCTGATGGACGATCAATAGCTATGTTAACCGTTCCATTAGTTTCTGAATGAGTAAGGTGAGGGAGATAACGTTTCGTATCGACATGCACCTTCCCATAGAGTATATCATCCATCGATTGCCCGGAAATATTGACGGTTCCAGTTTCTATAGCAAGATTAATCCTGGCTTTCTCAACTCCCTGAGAGGGAATAACAAATTCTGAATATCCATCACGGTTGGAATAGTTTTTATCTGTCTCAAGAACCAAAAGCACTCCACCTATCCCAAAGCTCAGTATCATTATAATGAAAAGCCAGCAAAACAGATGTTTCAAATTTGGAGGATGAAATGATATCATATGCTTTCACTCCCATGAATGACCGCGATATTCCATTTCAGATATATAATACCTATACGATACAAAAGACGTGCCAGCCAGAATTCTCCGATTATGATTAATAATCCCAGACAGGTGAGTCCAATGCCCAAAAATATAGCTGCATGTACTGAGAAAAAGAGTATACCTGTGACAATTCCAAGCATTTCCAGGACTGCTCCTCCTGTGAGAATCGGTCCTGCACAGCAAAAAGAAAACCCGATAACTAATAATACAGCAAGAATTGTGATTATACAAATAAAAGGAATGAGTACAACTATCAAATTAAAAAGTCCAAGACCAATAGTTGCAAGTATTGCTCTTCCAAGACCACCAGCTGACGGAGAATTTTCAGCCTTTTTAACCAGGGATACCGCGGTATACTCTTTCCCAATACTCCGGGGATCTCCTAATGATTCAGATATTTCTTCTTCAGTTCTACCATCCAGAACACCCATTTCAAAATGTTCTACATAATCTGCAAGTATGTCCTTTCTTTCAGATTCTGAAATTCCTGATAATGATAAATCTAATTTACTCAAATATTCATTTTTCTGCATTGGTCATTTCTCCGATGAGATCGCTTACTGCAGCCGAAAATTCATTCCAATCCCGAATTAATTCATCACGGGCTATAATTCCGTGCTTTGTAAGTGAATAGTACTTTCTTGCAGGTCCTTCATCCGATTCCTGGAGATATGTGGTGACATATCCTTCTGTTAAGAGACGACGAAGAAGTGGATAGATACTTCCTTCTGATATCTCAAACCGTTCAGAAATTTCATGAACCAGTTCATATCCATACCGGTCCCGTAGACCAAGCAACGCCATGACACACATATCCAAAATACCTTTCTTGAATTGCGCGTTCATACCTTCCCCACGTCAGATCTGTAATAAAATGACCAGAAATACTCCTCTATCATTTGTTAATTTTCAGCTTCCTTTTCTTTTGAGGTATCTTGCATTACAAGATAGTGAATAATACTTGTACATAGTCCTATTAAATGATTTCCTGACAAAACTGGAGATAATGAATGAAATTTCATAAGAATTCTCTAAGATACACTTATATGGGACATATTCTAACCTTTTCCTGACAGATTATGGATTATAAAAATGCACTGTTAGATGCAGCACAATTTACCCATGATACAGTATGGGGTTATTGGAAGCGTTGGTTTATTCTTGCTGTCTGGACAATAATTTTTCCTCTTCTTGGAGGGTATGTTATGGACATATTCCGGGGAAATTCTGTCCCTCCAGATTGTAACGACTGGGTCAGACGGTTTATAGATGGAATCAAGTACCTCGTTGCAGGACTCATATACTCAATTCCGGTGATCATTGTCCTTGTCATTACCTTTATCCCGGTTTTTATGGAATTTATCAATCAGGTAACTTCTGAAACTACTGAATTGAATTTTGATGCTTTTCTCCCACTCCTGATGCCGGTCATCGGAGGAGTAATCGTAGCAATCATCCTTGGGATTATTGTTACCCTGTTATTTACTATCGGTATCATCAGAATGGCACGAACGAACCGGTTTTTAGAGGTCTTCAATTTCAGTGAGATTTTAAAGACAATTGGAAAGATCGGATGGGGAACCTACATCATTGCCCTAATTATCATCTACGTTATCTCCTTTATCCTGGGGATGCTCATCAATCTGATAATAGAAGCTCCGTACATTGGCATTATCATTGCATTATTCCTCTGGCCTTTAGTCACCATTTTTGAATCCCGATACTTTACCCTGTTGTATGAAGAATCAGGGGAATAATCCCCTCATTACTTCTTATAGCATAAACAGGATATATCCATAAGGATATGGAGTCTGACTTAGAAGAGAGTTCTGGGAAGGAAAAGAGTCTAAAACCAGATCCATCTTTTTTTACCCGCCCTGCATTTTTATCTTTAACAATTGGCGTACCTTTTTGTTTATTTAAAATATTATTCGGAATTCAGTTTATTCGGGCATCAGGGATTCATAATCAGCCATTGTTTATCTATCTCGGTTGGATTTTAATAATATGGGCTGGTGCTGACCTTTTGATGAATCTCACCAGGGCAGGATATGATATATGTAACCTTGATGATAAAATCGAATTTTGCACTCTTGCCCAACTCGGAAAGATCCTGGATGTATCGACAATATTTCTGGCCTTTGATACCCTTATCACTTTTTCAATAATTTGCCTTGCTTTATGGTCCGGATGGATTATCTATCTTAACCAGACTGAAGCTATTCTATGGTACAGTGCAACAACACTTAATCTCATTAGCCTTTCTCTGGTTAGTTTATGGACAGAAATCAAACGAAAATTAAATTATGGAGATTAAACTATTATTTCTCAATTTTTGAAGACAAGTAATTGATCTTAGCCCATATCAGGAAAGTTTCGCTTAATGGAATTTTTTCTGAAAGAAAGTGAGATATTCGTTTTAAAACCAGGGTTATATCGGAACTATCATAACTCTAAATGATGCAAATTTGAAAAACGTTCATCTCTCTAAGTAGTTGGTTTTGATGATCTGAAAAATAACAATCGAGTAAATATTTAATAAATTTACCCAGAAAATATACTATTGTCCCTGATTTCCATCACTATACAAACCATAATACATCTTGGTTTTTTTTAAAATTATTAAAAATTGCCAAAATTGATTTGTTATCTTCAATTTTTTAGAACCTCGAAATTTATACGAGCCAAAGATGGATTAAACCAGAGCAATTATGAATCCTATTCATGTTATCCTGACATCCATCTTATCACTCCTGGTCAAGAGTATTTGATTGGTATTACAGGTAGTTGTGATATCAGAAAAAAAATTATTCTTTATGAGGATGATGAAGAACCCGATCTTCTATATCATGAACATCGTGAATCAATTCATCAAGAACAGATAATACTGCAGGCATGATTGCAACAGCTCCGATTAAAGAGAACAATACCGCAATAACAGTTGTCAGACCAAAATTACTGATCATATTAAAATTTGACAACATGAGTGCTGAAAATCCAAAGAACGTTGCAAATCCTGATACCATGATGGCTGACCCGATTTTTCGTACACTTTCCCTGATGGCATCAATAGTACTTGCAGCAGTCTCCCGCTCTTCTAAATATCGCTCCATGATAAGGATTGTATATTCAGCAGCTACTCCGATAGTCATTGATCCAAGACAGGCAGTCATTGGTGTATAATCGATATTAAGAATGAGCATTGCAACAGCATTCCAACCAACAATACAGACGATAGGAACGATGGGAGTGACGGCATGAATTTTTCGATAAATGAGAGCAAGGAATGCAACGATAAGAACAAATCCAAGCAAAGTCATCTGTTCTTTGCTTTCCGCAATATCTGAAATCAGCGTGGTAAATAGATCAAAACTTCCGGTAATTGAAGCCTTTATTCCCGGAGGTGGGGTAAGCAGAATCAGATCATTATTCATCTGTGTCTTTAATTCATCCTGTTGTGGCATTTCAAGACGTTTTGTAGAAAATTCGATGACTGTTTCTGTCCGTCCGTTTACAAACTCATTTCTAATACCTTCCGGTATTTTTGTGATGACTTCTTCTATCTCAAATTGGGTAGATGGAATTGTTCCATTATTATAAATTTTGATATAATCGACAATACTGGTTGAACCAGTAATTTCCATATACAATTTTAATTCATTTTGTTGATACGATTCTATCCATTTGAGCACATCAGGAGAGAGAACATTATCACCGGCAATTAGGACAGGAACAGGAGTAGTAGATCCAATAGTTCTGCTTACTTTGTCCATCGATATTTTTGCCGGCATGTCAGAAGGAACAAAAGTCCGTTCACTTGTTGAAATAGGTATTGTTGAATCAACCTGCAGACCGATAAATGCAAAAAGTACCGCTATCATCAAAATAGGAACCGGATTTTTTGCTATTGCAACAGCAGTTTTTGAAAGAACCATATCTGCTTTGGTTGGTTTTTCTTCGCCAATTTTTCCTTTTGGTTTATATTTAATTAATACTGCAATCAGGGGAATTCCTATGAGTGAAGTGAAATAACAGACGACAACTCCTATTATCGCAACCAGACCAAAAGATCGTATCATGGGAACAGGAGATATGAACATTGCAATAAAACCCATAGTAGTTGCGAGCATTGCAAACATTACCGCAGGTCCGGTTCTTGTTATTGTCATCCTGACAGCATCAGCAAGTGATCCTTTCCTAGCCTCTTCCTCAAGTCTTGCATGAAATTGAATAGCGTAATCGATACCAAGTCCAATCAACACAGGAAATGCAGCTATTACCGCGGTATTTATACTTACTCCAAATAGCCCCATTATCCCGAAGGTAAGAATAAGACCAATGGCTACAATAAGAACAGGAATAAACCGATGACTGACATATGCAAAGAGAAGTCCAAGAACGATAACCATGAGAACCATAGCTCCCATAATCAGGGTTCCCATGGATTTACTCAGTTCATCACCCATTTCCTGCTGGAATACTGGATTTCCGGTTAAAGTAACAGTAACTCCTGGTGGAGGTGAGGTACTATCTAGAAAAGAGCGAACATTATTCATGACACTCTTTTGTTTTTGTTCTGTCATTCCCACATCCAGCTTAATCATCATCATGGTCAGCAGGTTTGAAGGAATGTATCTTTCTAATACTTCAGAAGGAATCGATTCTTTTAACTTTTTAATCTCTCCAGAAGAACGAGGTATTTCTCCATCATTTGCTTGTTTAACAAGATCTGCAATACTTGATACTGAGGAGATATATTGCAGATTTTGGAGAGGCCTGGAGATTTGATCTAAATATTTGATAACATCCGGACTTAACGGATCATTACTTTCAATAAGAATGACCAGGGTATCCTGGCTGAATGTATCTTCATAATGAGAAAATGCAATCCCTTTCGGGGTGTTTTTATCAAGATATGTATCATTTCCAGTCTGCATTGTAAGCATTGACATGCCTATTACAGAGGTAATAAAAACCAGAAAAAGAACGCCAAAAACAATTTTTGGTTTATTTACAATCAGACTGGAGATACTTTCAAAAATGGAACGCATGGTGGATCTCCAAGGAGGTTCCTTATGCAGACCCTGATTTCCTTCGGGTAGTATGGTACCGGTATGCAGCACCAATGATAATCAGCAGGATTACTGCAATGACGATTGGATTTGATATTATTGCGGAAAGTCCGTCTGGCTTTGTAACCATGACTTGTACTTTGATAGTGTCGGATATCTGACTATTATCTAATGCATCACGATATCTGATTTCTGAATCAAGACCATAGGTCTTTTCAATTGCATCAGAGGTCGTTGTCATCTTAAACTTTGCAACAGCACTTTCACCAGGTTTGACATCTCCAAGATACGCAAGATCATCATCACTTGAGAATGGATCCACTGCACTGATACGAGCTTCTGCACTGTATGCAATAGCATCACCATCATTGCGATATTCTACTTCAACAATCTGTTTTCCACCAGCTTTTACTTGTGGTGGATCATTTACCATTGAAAATTTAATCTTACCGCCAACCGGAATACCAATATTTTCTGCCGTTGTATCAAGGGTTTCCCCATCAGCATTCTGGTAAGTAACCATTACTTCAAGTGGATAGTCCTGGGGTTCTGCATCACGGGTAACTGATACTTTAAATTTAGCCTCAAACTCATCTCCTGGTTTAAACTCACCAATATAAACAGTACTGTCTACTGGTACGACCGGAGAATCTCCAGATCTAGTTAATTTTGCAATTGCCTTTCGACCGGTATCAGCACCACTGTTTTTCAGGGTGATGGTAACAAAACCTTCACCACCTGCATTAATATCTTCAGGAGTTACGTTGACAACATCAAGATTGATCGCTGAACGAACTATAAATGGTACATTCAAATTAAGTTTCTTTGTATTGTAACGGTTTACAACACTGTCTGTTCCTACCTGTTCTGCAGATGCAAGATAAGTATATTCAATCTGAACCGGTAAACTATACGTTCCTGCCTGACCATCATCCTTTACTCGTATCTGGAACTTAACTGGTTTGGATTCTGATCCTGAAATGTCACCAACCATTTGGGTATCTGATTTTACAAGAATCGGAGCGCCATCTGGAAGTAGGGTGACACGGACCATTTTTGCTGTAGAAGGTACATCATCCCGGTCAACAATCCCGGACTGTACCATCTTCATGTGATTAAGCCCGCTGTTTTCAATCAGAATGGGAAGTTCTACGGTAGTTCCCGGAGTGAATTCATTAATTCCAGAGATCGCAACTGAAAGATTTGGTTCACCTGAGAGATATTTTGTTCCGGCCATGACCGGTGATGCACAAAATACAGCTAAACATACCCCAATGAGAAAAATGCTCAAAACACGGGTATATTCCGGTAATTTTCGAGAAATATTACATGAATTCATAAGATATGACATATCTGTTACACCTAAGTTCGACTTCTTTGTGTATTATGTCGTGGTATTGTTGCACATATAATACTTTGCCTTATGTGTAACACATAAGTGTTTCCAACATGTGTATGAAACAGTAGTAACTTATTTGTGTACCCAATTATAATCAATAATCATGCATCGGTTGGCTGACGAGCTTGCTCACATCAAAGATCTTCTCAGAAATCATCCACACGGGATGAGTGTTACTGAGATAGCATCTGCTTTGGGCAGAAACAAACATTCAACCGGGCGTTACCTGGATATTCTACATGCGGCCGGACACATAGACTTACGGACCTTTGGTATGGCGAAAGTATTCACTCTTTCAACCAAAGTTCCACTCTCAGCCCTTCTCTCCTACACGAATGACCTTGTCTTTGTTCTTGACCGTGATATGAGAATAATCCAGGGAAATGATCCTTTTTTTGATCTCATCGGAATAAAAGGAGAAATAGTCCTTCAAAAACGATTGGATCAGCTAGAATTATCCCAACCTGATATCCATACTTTTTTAACTGAATTATCTGACAAAATTTTTACAAAAAATGAGACATTTGAAATTGTCAGACGAGGACAAGAACCAAGATACTACAATGGAAAAGTAATTCCAACCATCTTTGATGACGGAAGTTCGGCAGATACCATCATACTGGAAGATGTAACTCTAGAGAAAGAAGCACTCCGGTCATTGCGAGAAAGTGAAGCATTCTTTAGAAGTGTTTCGGACCATCTTTCTGATGGACTTATCGTCTCAGAATTCGTTGATGGGAAAAAGAAAGTAATTTTTCACAATCAGCGATTGTGTGAAATCACCGGCTTTTCTGCAGATGAGATATCACACGTCTCCCCCGAAGATCTTGCCCTCCCGGAAGAAAAGGGCAGATTTATGAAGGCAATTCGGGAAGCAGAAATTGATCAGGGTTCAATGAAAGAAATCAGGTTTTGGGCAAACCGAAAAGATGGAGTACCGATTTATCTTTCTATCAGAGCAAAAATTGTTCCATTTGGCGATACTGTTCGTGGTTATATCCTTATCACCGACATGACCAAATGGAAAAAACAAGAAGAAGCTCAACTACTCCATGCAACCTTAATTCAGCGCCTCCTTACGAATTTTTCTCATCCTATCTTCATAATCGGTGAAAATGGAGTTTTCTTTACAGCAAATCCGGCATTTTGCGATCTGATTCATTCAAAGCAGGAAGATGTTGTTGGAAAACATGTAACCGAAGTTATGCCTGAAAATGTTGCAAAAGAATTTATTAAAGGCAATGATGAACTGGTAACGAAAAAAGAATCGTCACATGTTCATATGGTTGTTCCTTTCTATAAACCTGGAGGCAGTATCGGAGATGTATTAATAGAAAAATCTCCAGTATCATCAGGAGTGAATGCTCCAACATATATCTTTGGAGTTGTCATTATAGATGATATATGCCCTCATAAAAATCTCTGAAAATATTCCGTATGAATAAATAGACTGAGTTTTTACACATTAACTCTGCTACAAAGTTCCTGCGCTATCATTTTTATTTGATTATTTTTTCTACGAAACCAATTATGAATATGTTACTGATATATAATTGAACATAACTTTATATGTGGTAGAAGTTATTTTCTTTCTATCATTTGATCCATCATCCTGGATAGATGATATTGATGATTATGGTGAAAAGTTATGCAAGCCGTTGATACTGCATTTGTTCTGATTTGTACAACTCTTGTCATTTTAATGACCTTCGGGGTGGGTTTTTTTTATGCTGGACTGGTTCATCGGAAAAATATTATTTCGATGATTACCCTATCTTTCATATCCTTTGCTCTGATTTCACTACAATGGATGTTTTTTGGGTATTCGCTCTCTTTTGGTCCGGATATCATGGGCATTATTGGATCTCCAGATAAACTTGCCCTGATGAATGTTGCAACTGATGGTGAGAAACTTCCCGAAATGGTTTTTATGGTATTTCAGATGGCATTTGCCGCGATTACTCTTGCCATTGTAACATCAGCCGTTGCTGAACGAATCAAGTTATCATCATTCCTTATCTTTGGATTAGCTTGGTCCACTTTTATTTATGATCCGGTCGCTCATTGGGTTTGGGGCGGTGGATGGGCACAGCAATTAGGAGTCCTGGATTTTGCAGGTGGCATTGTAGTTCACATCTGCGCAGGTTTTTCTGCATTGGCTCTTGCATTTGTTATAGGAAAAAGAAGAGGATTTGGAGAATATTCTCTCTCTCCGTATAATATCCCAATAACCTTACTGGGAGGAGCTATGTTATGGTTTGGATGGTTTGGTTTTAATGCAGGCTCTGCTCTATCAGTAAATGCTGTTGCAATCAATGCATTTGTTGTAACCAATATTTCTGCCGCTGCCGGAACGTTTTCATACATGCTTACTTCCTGGTATTATGGAAAACCCAGTTCACTCTCCATGATTTCCGGGACAATTGCAGGACTTGGTGCTATTACACCAGCTGCAGGATTTGTCGGTCCTCTGGAAGCATTTATCATAGGTACAATATCAGGTATCATCTGTTATTACGCCTTAGTATTCAGACTTGCTAGACAATGGGATGAAAGTCTTGATGCTTGGGCAATACATGGGTCCGGAGGATTATGGGGGACAATTGCAGCAGGAATTTTCGCTACGGCAACTATTGGTGGAGTCAATGGTTTAATTGCGGGAAATCCTCAACAAGTGATAACTCAGGCAGGTGGAGCTTTTATTATCCTGGCTTATTCATTCATCGGGACCTGGATTCTTGCATTGGCTATTGATAGAATTATGGGACTCCGGGTAAAAGAAGAAGAAGAGTATGTAGGACTTGATATCTCACAACATGGTGAAACAGCCCGTTCATAATTTTTGGAATTATCAGATCATTTTCTCTAATTTTTTATCAATAGTTATCGTTTCTCCTTCAATTGGAAATACCCATTCAGAATAATTCTGATATCCAGTAAGAGAGAGTGTTATTTTATACCGGTTGGGAGGAATATCATTGAGAATTAAAAATCCGGTTTCTGGTACAGTACCAACCCAGATACCGTTTAATGTAACATCAGAACCAATTGGAATTGTTTTAATTCTGATACTCGAAGATGTGGGAGCCTGATTTACTGAATTTAAAAATAAATGTAAATTTGTAGATAAATCCTGTTTCGTTGATACAGTGGCCATATTCTCACGGTATCCCTGCAATCTTGCCAGAACGGTATGTTGACCATCACCAAGTGGACCGATATAGAGGGGGAGGTTTTTTAAACTGGTTCCACGGTAAATCCCATCTACAATAATATTAGCATCTGGTGGAGAAGTAGTAACTACGAGTTCTTTTCTTTCATAATTGGGTATAAGGTAAATTTGTAATGCTGTGAGTGAATCTGGTTCTACTTGTATCTGCGAATTATGATATGATTTGTAACCTGTTTTACTGATAACAATTGAATGTTTACCTTCTGGTACAGACGTAAAGGTATAAGGAGAAGGCACGGTTTTATTTGTATCTAATTGGATAAGACATCCATCCGGGTGAGAGGTTATGTGAATTTCTCCGGTTTTTGGCACGGGTATTAAATTAAGAGAGATTAATTCTTGAGCACCAGAATGAACTAACTGTGAAACATTCAAAGTAATATTATAATAACCTGGTTTGCCTATGTCTAATGAAAATGGAACCAATATTGAAGAATTTGGGATATATAATAACGGAGTAATACCTATTTGAATACCATTAATCTTGACATAGGCACCAGGTGGAACAGATGTAATTGAATATGATCCTCCATTCTGACTATTCATTTGTACTTCACCCTGTACTGAAAAATTTCCGGTAAGAAATAATATGACAAAAAAAACCAGAATAGGTCCCTTCATTATGCCCACAATAATTCCCTGATAAGGGAATACACCGAGTCACAAAATAAAGGAATCGATATTCAAGATCATGGGGTACGAATACAAGCTATTATATTAAAAAGATGAATCCTACAAATATTACTTAGTGATGAATTAAAACGTCTCTACTATAGAAATATAATATGCTCACTAAAAGAATTTTCCCATAAAAAAGAAAAGATGAGAAAAGAAGATAGTTTACAGGAATTAGAAAATTCTGAAAAGGAGGTGATGTCGATGAAGATGATGAGGCAGAATAGACAGGAGAAGTGCCATTCTACATATCTCATCAATCCCCCCAATTTTTTTCGCATTCAGAATTATATAAAAATATGCCATGCAATAGATAATATAAAAAAAATGTAACTATTCAGTCGGCTTAGGCTAATGCAAGATTTTGAGAGAGTAACGACTCTCCACTAATATCTTTGGTTCTATTTGGTGACCATGGAAAATTATGAAATGCTGAAACAATTCCTTCAATAACATTAATTCCATTTTTTCTTATAGTTGAGATGTAACTTCTGATCAGAGCAATCGCACTGGCTGTATCGAAGCTTCTAAATCCACCTGATATTTTCATTTTTACCTTCATCATACGAATATCTCTCTCGGCCTGATTATTGTCGAATGGAACGAGAGGATCATTTATAAATCTCAACACACTCTCTCTCCACTCTTTTAGCCTTTCGAGTAAGTTTCGTACAAATCCCTTTTTCTTCCTGCCCCTTTTTACTTCATCTACAACCGGTGGAGGATTTTCATCCAGTCCTATCTGTATCAATTCATCGTATGACTCCATCAGACTGGTACGAATGATTGGAGGAATAGGAACCCCAACTCCATGAAATATCTCTTTGTTTTCTTTTGCCCCTAATAATAACTCAATAAGATCATAAGGCCATTTTTGAGAGGTTTCTTCTTCAACCCGGATGAGTTCTCGGATAATATGAGCACAACAAAAACTGTGTTCGCAGGAATAGGAAAGATAAGGACCCCAGAAATCATGAACACTAATCCCATGAAATTCAGGAAGGATTCCAATATTATCCATTCCTTCTTTACCTCTTTTTCTCTGAAGGGAATAATGAGTTAGGTTAGGAGTACAGGTCACATGAAGCCAATGAAGTTTTCCTTCTACTCTGACTCCAGTTTCATCATTATGGATTACGGGCTCATTTTGAAGAACGTTTACAATATCATCCTTAAATGATTGTAATTTCTTCGCTAGATTGTGAGTTAAATTTACGATTGTTCCAGGACTAACAGAAAAACCGAAAAGAACTGAGCAGATTTCAGTTACTCGTTCATAAGGGATTAATTGATGATGAGAAAAATAGGTCAGATAAGATTTGACTCTGGATCCATATTGAACTGGATGTGTAACATCTTCGGGAAAATCCCCTGATGTTTTTAAACCACAATGAGGACAGCAGATAGTGAAAGACTGATGTTCTGTTATCTCGATTGTGGGAGGAGGGGGAAGATCAAAAACCTGTCTTTTTTCAATGCCGAGTATTTTTCCAGAAACAAGGCTATGTCCACATTTGGAGCATTCATGAGGTTTATGATATTCGATATGATCTGGATGAGGACTCTGCCTTAAGGTTGTCCCTTTATGGCCGGGTTGACCTCCCGGATATTTCTTTCGAGAATCTGATTTATTTCGATTCTTTTTAGCATACCCATCAGAAGATGGTGGTTTTCCGCTATTTCGACTATTGAGGTTTAGCCTGGATTCGAGTTCTTTGACTCTGGATTCTAATTGATCAATTCTTTCATGTAGGTGAACAATATATGCAATTACTTCAGGAGGACATTCAAGTATTTTGGCTTTGAGTTCTTCTGGAAAGTCCATTTGATAATTTAACGTTAATAGTCATTATAAAAAGATCTTTCGGTAAAAATGAATTTTTAGAAGAAGAGGACTAATATTAGAGTAGGTTTTCAGATGGACGGGATAAGGGCGCTGAGACCGGCTGAATAGTTACATATTTTTACTGAATTCACTATCAAATAAAAAAAATTCGATTCGAAATGCTGATTATTCGGTCATGGATTTAAAAATATGAAAAAATCAGGCAGGTAATTCGATCTCTCCTGCAGCTAGAGGGCGGACGCAGATTCTTCCGGCATGAACATCATGCATGACTTTATCGATTTTTTCTGAGGTCTCATACGAAAACCATGCTTCCCCACACCGTTCACATACAAAGGCGGGTACATCCTTAATAACGATTACCTGATCCCGAACATGGGCAATGAATTCGGTTTTTCCTTCTTTCATAGTGCCTTTGCAAAACTGACAGAGTCCAGGTTTCATTTATTGTCTCCTTATTTTATGGTGAGTCCACCGGTCATCCGGATGATATACGGTGACGATTTTAATATGATCTACACATACTGCAATAACAATATGTATTGCAGTATCGTGAATGTATCCAAGTATCAGATATGAAGGACATGGGGTATCGTCCTCATATGTTTCAATGATCTCTCCATTAGTCAGGATAGGCAATATATCCTCTGATGAAATATCCCGTTCAAACATTCTGGTTCGTGCATGAGAGGAGAAAATTATTGAGCGGGTATCAACCAATCTGTCTATTTTATCAGATAGTTCCATACTATTATCCTCTGGTTTTTCCGGACCAGAACCGGTCCCAAAGAGTGTCGATGTCAGATTTTGTTCTGGAGCAAGTCTCATGATATGTCCGTTGTGAATGTCCAAATAGGTCGTAAGTTGTCTGAATGAATTAATCGAATAATTGCCGATATTTCAGCGATTAACATCATATTGAGTTCTTCTTATGTGAACTCCCAGCATATGTGGATGTCCGAATATGTCCGAATACTTCTAACACAAATTCTGCGTTTTTGAATGCCATAACTGAAAATCATAAGAGAATTGATGATGGCCAGATATGTTCAGGTAATTATTCGGACATGGGTAATGTCCGTAATGTTTGACATTCTCAATGTTCTTGCCCCGATCAACAATATCAGTATTCACGATCACCGGAGCCTCAAACATCAAATGTTCATTCTGAAACCTGATCCGCTCCAGATCCCGTCGTGAATAAAATCCAGAGACTGTCCTGACACCAGCCCTGCTCCGGTCCCAGAACTTTATCTCTTTCCCATTGGTAAGAAAGATGAAGACATCACGCCCGGTTTGAGAACGGATATCATCAGCATATTCTTCTGCCTGTTTCTGACCGACAAGCGGATCCTTGCTGGTTCGATTAGCCTCTATGACAGCAAGAGGTGCACTGGCGGAATCAAGAAGAATATAATCTGCATACTTACTCTCGGCATCATTCTTGAGGGTTTCAGAAACCGTTCGATATTCTTTTAAGATAAAATCAGATTGCTTGGTATCAATCTCTACCCGGACAAAAGAGCGATCAGAGACATCCCACCCTTGTTCAAAAAGAAGGGGATCTATCTTTTCCTTCCTGGTGAGATACTCTGACCGATCTGACATTCCTGACAAATATCAGTCGTGCACCACTATATAAGTATCAGATTTGAATGTAGAGATACGGGTTAATTCTAGAGGTTGTCCAATGAAGGATTTTTGACTGGACAGAAAACGCTTCCAAAATTTCTCAACTGTCGAAATTTTGAGAAAGATGGGAATCTATTTTCTAATTTGTGAGTTCTTTTTTTGGATTGACTGTACTTTGTTTAGATATCCTGCTATAATTAAGAATTTATCTAAAAGAAATAAATAGCATCCGCTATTATAGAAAAAATGGTGATTTTATGGAATTAATAATATTTAGATAAATCTTGAATGTCTGCTGCGTTATTGAACATTCTTGCCAGTAATACTGTTTGATAAGCAATAAAGTTTAAAGCGATATAAAATTCTTTAGACCGGTTTTGAATCCATTTTACCCGAAAATTGAACATCCGTTTCATATGCGAATGTGTTCTTTCACAATCGCCTCTTGATTTGTATTCATTTTTGAAATCTGATTTTATTATATTCTGATTGCGTAGAAACATTCCAACTTGCCTTTCTCTGCCATTATTACTGAGAAAAAGTAGTTTATCTTCAATTGAATCACGAATATTGCCCCCTTTTTTCCACATTTTATTGAGCCAATGATCAATCCTCTCCATAGTTCCATCTTTGTTTATTACAGCATTCTCATTTGGAGCAATTAATGGTAGAATTCTAAACATTTTCCAATATCCCGTATAAATTGCAAATGAATCGTATCTACCATCGAGTTGAATGGTGGTCATACTTGGATTCATTTTAATCACCGCCTCTGCTAATGGAATTGCATATGGGGCATCATGGTCATTTCCTTCAGAGAAAATCTCAAAAAGAGGAAACTCATTCAAATGGAAGATATGCATTTTATACATTTTACATGAATAATGGGGATTGTAATCCGCAAATTGATCATACCTTGAAGCTTATATAGGGGTTGAATCGACCATACCATGTCCATTCTGAATGTTTTGAGATGTAATGGTACCATTAAGGTACATAATTTTGTAAAAAATTCTAATCCAAGACGATTATAAGCAAAATCATGAACATTACTTGCAGAAGGGATGAGAAATTCTCCATTTTCCATTTCTTGAATGCCAAGAGTAATGCAATCTTCGATAGTCAAAGATTTAACTAACCGGCGATAAGATTGTTTGCGAAATGCAAGGACTAAAAGTAGTTTAAACAATAAAATGGGAGGATATATCCACTTTCTACAATGCGCATAGTTAAGATGTTCATGCAATTCAGTTACAATTCTGAAAAAATCCATCATTGCGAGCAATTCAGTAATTGGAATAAGATTATTCAATATTGAAGGTTCGAATAAATCTTGTACTTCTTCTGAAACACAGAGCATGTGGGCCAGTTTTTTGAACTGTATTAAGGTACCGAAAAGTACGTGCAGCGATATTTAACGATCTTCAAAAAGAATAGCGAATGGTTGAAAATTTAAAAAGATTAATTCGTAGAAGGACTCATTGGACAACCTCTAATCATCAGATGACATGTAAATATTATTTGCGAAATAAATATTTTTTATTTACTGATAATGATCATGCATACCTGAGAATTAATTGAGAGGAGACAAATTCTCTATTTTTAATAGCCACTCATTGAAATGTTTACATCGTTCTCTCATTTTTGATAAAGGAATATCTTCAAAAATATGTATACCATGAAGCATTTTTTGGTAATTTGGATATAATGTTTTTAATCGCCTGGAAGGAGCAGTCACAGGGGAATCGTTAATTAACTCAGGATTCTGAAAGTGTGAGAGAATTTCTTTTAACTTTTTCTTTTGTGATATTCCGGAATAGTGAGATAAGTTATCATCTATTTTTTCAATATCACTGAAAAATAGTGCTTCAAATTCGTGAAGTTGAATATATGGAATAAAAGTGGGGATATCAATAATATCAGATAGCGATTTTTCAATCAATTCAATACGTTTATATGGATTTTTTTCATTTTTACTTAAGTCGTACCCAGGAAATGTTGAGGTTAATCCATATAGATCAAAGAAACACCCACAATAACTTTGATTACTATTAAACCTCAAAATATCTTTTTTCAATATTTCAAAGGTAGCATTTCCTACCCCTCCCTGATATTTTCGCTCTTTGATAGACGTTGTAATTTTCGTTGGAGTGATTCTGATATTTCTATCATAGAGATAAGGATTGATAACATTTTTAATGAATATTTCCTCACTATCTCCTTCGACAAATAGTAACAATTGGATCACAATATCACCAGGAGGGCCGCCCGCCAATGATGTTCTTCTCCCATAATTCTCCTAAATTATAATCTTTTAACCAGTCTTCCAATAAATCAGAACTTAAGCGATTAATTCTGGTTTGATCTCTGTCCCGATCAACAACTAAAATATCTTCGGCATCAAAATGATTTACAAGGTTCACTGACTGTGTCGATATGATTATTTGAGTGTTCAAAGCTGCATTTTTAATTAATGAAGCAAGTATTGTAATTGCTAATGGGTGTAATCCTAATTCGGGTTCGTCAATAATGATTACAGATGGTAGATACTTTTTTGGTTGCAATAACAAAGTTGTTAAACAAATAAATCGTAACGTCCCGTCAGATAAATTGTAAGCTCCAAAGGGATAATCTGAACCCTTTTCATGCCACTCCAATTTTATTACATTTTCGTTAAACGGATCCGGCCTTAAATAAAAATCATCAAAAAATGGAAATACAATACGAATTGTTTTCCGGATATTTTCATAAATCTTATTATATTGATGCTTTAATAAAAAAAGGAAGGCAGCTAAATTTTCTGCATTATAACGAAAAAAGGCATTATCATTGATGTTACCTGGCTTTTTTACTGACGCAGTGGAACTTGTATCATGAAAATGGTAAACTCTCCATTCTTTGATAGAATCAATAATATGTGAACAGACAGGGCATTGATTATTTATGGAACGCGATTTTAATAAACTCTCAATATGTCCTGATGAACCTAATAATGCATCGTAGGGTTGACCATAACCTTCCTTATGAAAATTCGCATGTTCAATTAAAAAGTAAAAAGTATCATTATTCGTACTATCAAGGACAAATGAATATGAATTTGGACCAAATGATACTTTTGAACTTATATACTCTGTATTTTTGATTCCATAATGAAGGATCGCATTTGCTCCTCCTTCTTTTCTTACATCTAGTTGTAGTCGGTTATCAATGATTGAATTTAATAATTTAAAAAAACTGATGAAATTGGTTTTCCCGGCTCCGTTTGCACCAATGAGAATATTAATGGGATTAAACTGAATTGAAATTTCTTTAATGGATTTATATCCTTTTAACTCGAGACTATGTAATGTCATTATTTATGATATCCTAATGATCCAATCCTTCCAAATTCGATTTTTAAATATTCTGAGTTCTAATCTTTTAATAGGTTCTTTTTGTTTGTAGGATTTAATAATAATTATTTTGTAGGGATTATCATTACTCTCACCCTTTCTCCTCCTTTTGCCCTTCCACAAACACATACCCGCACTCCTTACATTGATACTTCTGTCTCCTCCCCCCGGACCGGATCGCAAACCCACACTTTATTACTTTCCCGCCACACTTGGGACAGGAATCTATCCCCATACATACTTCTTCAACCGCTACACTAATGAAACGTGTCGGTTGGAAGGTCGGTAGATATTTTAATCATTAATCCCCACACATACTATCCGAACTCCCCAAGGTGATCCCATCCCTACAACTCCATCCATAAAAAAACCGAATCACTCGTCCCAGCTGCAACCGGAACCCTCACCCTGGCCGTAGCCCTCTGTTCCTTCGTCTTCTCCTTTGAGAGCCTCCGATCATCGGCAGTCGAAGCCGGATTTGATCCTCTTCTCGCCTGGTGTTGGCCGATATGTATTGATGCCCTCCTCATCTCCGGGTCGCTCATGGCCCTCCTGGGAAATAGTCCAAGGATCACCTTCAGCATTCGGGTGGATTTTTTCACCGTCGTTGATATCTTCAATATTCGGGTATTCTCACTTCAAACAACAAACATCCCCCCCAAAAATAAGTAAAAAATAATTTAACACACACAATCGTTACCAATAGCCGTACAAGGACCGGTCGGGCAGCAGATCCATCCCCTGAAATCACCGCAATAAAACCCATTCCATCTACAACCCGGAGGACAGTCTGTATTATCGGGGGCATCAAACGAACCTTCCAGATACATACCAACAGATTTCATCTTCTCTTTTTCGACGGTGTCAATCGGTATAGCATTCTTTGCAAACTCTTTGAGCATCACTCCATCATAAAATTCCAGGGAGGCTATCTGCAAGGTGAGTTCTTTATTACCATCAGATAAGGAGAGATTTGAGATCTGAACAAACGAGACCGATTCTTCATCAGGTCCGGAAAAGACAAGTGCAGCATTCATAGGGAACGAATAAAGAGATATCTGCCTGACCGGGAGTAACAGACTCTTATTTCCGTTTGCTGAAAAGATATACGGAACGATATCCTGAATCGTAATCTGCATTCCTCCATCCGCATCTTCAGTTATGGATGATTCCCCACCCTGAAGATATATTGAATACTCCGGAACCTCTTCGGCAACACAGAACCCAGTCAGAGATATTAGCAGAAAGAAGCAGGTAAACCCCGCTAGTATGCCATAATTCATGCAACTGATATTATCATAGGAGCATAAGTACTGATGGTTCAAGGGAGAAGAGTATCGATGTACAAAGATAACCTCATCAGGTTCTGGTTTTATGCCTGGAAAAAAGAAGAGGGGAGATTGTCACCGTTCATCTGCCTCGGCCTGCAAGACCGACTATCCAGAACTCTCCTTCATCATCCTGCTTATGCGAAAATATCTCATGCATTCTGCGATTATGAATATACCATATCCACAGAATAATTGTGTTCAAACAGGATATAAGAGTCAAACCTATCGATACAACCGAAAAAACACCCTCAAATATCATAATCCGCTCCAAATTCCATCTCCTCTGTCAAATTCAAATCACCCAATGCATCCGAACCATGATTCATCTCTTTCCTTCCGTCATCACTCTCAGCCCTGGACAACAGAATACCAGTCCCGTTTGCATGAACCAGGAACCGTGAATTATTACCTTGCATGAGCATAGACGAATACGAACCCTGCTGCATGAGCCCCAGCACAGTGGTCTCATATCGGCTACGTATCGTTTGATCAAATGTATCAAAGAGACAAACATTCTGATCACCGGTACTATTCGACATTGCTGTGGAGTACTCAAAAATCCCCATCGGTCCCTGTGATTTGACCATGGTATTCGTTTGAACAGTCCCGCCAGAGAGAATATCTCTGATAATCGTGGCAGTATCACTCGTGGACATTCGTTCTGACCATGTAGCATCAGGTTGTACAACCGATGATGAGACAAATGATGCACCATTGCAGGTGAGGGAAGATGTAATTGAATCTGCATAGATCAGAAGTGGTATGAAAAGAAGAACGAGGAGGAGTATTCCAGCCTTGTTCACCATTGTACCATCTTATTCGGAATTTCACATACTCAGGCAAGTGCCGGAATAGTATCTGCCCAGGTTTCAATGGTTGTCAGGATAGCATCAGACTCATAACTGGTCACTGATATCTTATCACGCTTGAAGGTGACATTATATAGTTCTCCGTTCGCAGCATGACACTTCAGGGTAATACTGAACCCGTCCTCTGAACTATCATGGGATCCAGTCCCTCCCATTGCTGTTTCGAGTGCCTCATTCGCAAGAACATTCGTGACGGTTGTGTCAAATCCGGCAGAACTCTGGGACTTTACAGAAATACGACCTATCTGCTTACCATCATTATTTTCATAAATGATTGTTCCAGAATAATATTCAGAACTCTTTGACACTGCAGGAAGGTTTTCTCCACCAGATACATACGATGTGCAGCCCCACGGATTATCCACAAGGATATCGCCGATAAGAGTGTTTAATGCTGCTTTATTTGCAAACGGAGTTGCAAGGATTCGTTCTGCTGATTTTACGGTTGATTTTGATACAAAATCTGCCATTGTTCGTTTTCTCTCCTGTCACCAGTGTGACACTTACCTATTGGGAGGGGAGGTATGAGAGGTTGAAAAGAGTTAGAAAATGAGGCCCGAATTAATAAGATATTCAGGTTTCCCACATTACAAAAGTTCCTTGTTTAAAACAGAAGGGGTAACAGGGAGGTTATTATACGTCAGATTATAATGATTCAATAGTTATGAATATCCAGGATTGGCCTTATCCTTGGGAGTATTGATAGAATTTCCTGTATTATCTGTTCATGGACCATACCTGTTTTCTGATAATTATCATCCGGATTCGTTCAATCAAAACTATTTTTGTGTATCCATGAAGTAGATGAACCAAGTTATAAGAAATCTTTCAGATAGAATTACTCACCTCGTTTTATTAAATTGTTACGGATTACCACCATTAATATTCTGGATTACCAGAATTTATCCTATCAATATATTTCAGATTTTCAAGGTCAACATAGAAATAAAACGTTTTTCCTCTTCTGACTTTAGATATCAGGTTCATATCATGCAGATGAAGTAAATCAGTTCTTGCACTCTCTCTGGCAATGACAAACTTTTCAGAAATTTGAGAAATAGTGTATTCATAATTTGGATTTTCGTTCATATCAGTTAGGATTTCAGCCTGCCTCTGTGTTAATCCTTCAATAGAACGAGAGATCATCTGAGCATTCAATTGCAATTCCTGAACTGATTCTGCATACCTGATAAATTCCTGGAATGCCAGGTTCAAACATTCAAGATTATACCGGATAAAGTAGGTCAGGTCGAGATCATCATATTCGGAATACAAATATGCGAGTGCATATTGATTTTTTGTTCGTAAAATTTCTGGGGAAATTGAAAGATATTCCATGAACCAATACCCATGAGACAAAGTATACCAGTAAAAAAGACTTCTTGCAGTTCTCCCATTCCCATCATTAAAAGGATGAATATACCCGATTAAAAAATGTAATACTATCCCTTTTATGATTGGATGAATAAATGATGAGTCGTTGGTTCTGTTGACATAATCACACACATCATCCATCAATGAGTGTATATTTTTAAAATCCGGGGGAATGTGATGAATTGTCCCATATACTGTATCCATTATCTTTATTTCATTATTATTTCGAAAAGATCCGACATCCTCATCAGGAATGGTTTCTTTTGTAACGGTTCTTTGAATTTCAAGAATAAAATCTGGTGTAAGTGGTTTATTCAGATATTTTTTAATCAGGTGCAGAGTCTCATAATTATTCATCACCATCTGTTCACCATCATTTCGAGGCATCTTTTTCTTTTCCAGCATTTCTCTTGCTTCTCTTCTAGTAGTGACAGCCCCCTCTAATAAACTAGAAGAAATAGACTCTTCAATTAAAGAATTTACAATAAACCTGCCATCTAATTTCAAATCCCGGTTATGAATTTGGATATGCCCGGACAAATATGTATCAAATCGATGAAGATTCTGAATAATTTCAGGCAATTGCGTATATCTCATCAGAATTGGCGAATATTGCAGGAGATCTGAACGCATACTCCGGAGAGTTTTCATCATTACCCAGACATTATTTCTTTCATTTCGGTCAGAGATTCGATATTTTAATTCATCCCAATAGAGGTACTTCTCATTATATTCATTAACGAGGTTTCTAAATTCTTCATTTTCATAATATTTTGTAACGATGGATGGAAGAAGCGATTGATCGATTGATTTTGGTATTTTTTCAGGTAATTTTCTCATATTTATCACTCCATTCAATGGAATCTGGTATTATTATATAGGTAAAATATACCAAAATGGGAGATCTTGGTAGATGTTAGGAAATATGAGTCGATAATATATAAATTCTACCAACATAGGAGATATTGGTAGATGTTAGTAGATAGCAAAAATGATAAAATACGAGATAACGAACGTATTATGTCTCTATCAATCTAAAATTATCAATATTCTCATATATCCATATCCTAATCAGATCATTTAGAGACAGGATACTAAAAATCCAGTCCGTCAGGTACAGCCTTATCAGTTATAAGAACCGGATAATAAATATTTCCCGATTATTTATCCATTATATCAACAATTCTGGAATCCCTTATTAATTACAGAATTCATTCAATGATGAGTTCAAAGCCCGTTTTCCTACGTTTTTATGAATGAATTAAAGATCCCTGACTCCAAAGAAAACAGATTTCAGGGAAGAAGGACATCCATGAGTTTTAGAAATTTTTCAATCGTATCTTTCGAATATGGCCCTTCTTCATAGCCTATTATGAGCGTGAGCCGGTTATTACATGTTGATGCAACAGTTAGGAAACAATACGGCCAGCTGACACAGGGAATGATCCATGCATCTGTCAGGGTGAGAACATGACTATCAATCTTCCTTTGAGGATTAAACCAATCCAAATCAATAACTCCGATGTTTGATAATACCGGATTTTTTAGACCGGTTGATTCATATTTCGAATTCATACCCTCAAAAAATGTCCGGACGGCTGAAATTCCATTTTTGTGCAGATCCTCAAACAGGGTAAAACTGGAAGGTCCAAGACCTCCTTCTTTTCGATATTTAAGTTCTGTTGTCACGTTCCCGATGATATCTGACAGACCAGCACCTTCAAAAATACGGAGTTGTATTTCAAATGCAATTGAATAATTCATTGGATAGATAATATCAGTAGCCGGGAGCAGCCGTCGCATATCAGCAGATGTTAAAATCCCCCGGAAAGAATCATAATCCTGTGGATTATCACGTATCCGTATCATTGCCAGGTAAAATACCGCAATAAGAATATCATGAACACTTGCCCCGTGAGATTTACCATATGCTTTGATGGCACTCATTCTGGTTTCTGGTAATGTCAGGTATGCAAGTTTTGGGATCCCCCGTCCGGTGTTTTCATTTGGAAATCTCCAGTTATCTTCGAATATCTGGGCATTTGCATCTGCATGTTTCAATTCCTCTTCAGTATAAGTGGCTAGCAGAGCCCGTGAGGTTCGATCATAGAGTCCCACAGGTTCTGGAATGTAATCTGGTTCTCTGGCTAACCGATGATAAAGATCGAAGAGTTCTCTGGATAGATAAAGGATAGCTCGTGCATCACAAAATCCATGATGACATGTTACGCAAATCCTATTTGAATCCTCTCCCTCTCGCTGAAACAGAGTAACCCGTATTTGTGGACCGCTATACACATCGAGGGGGAGGGGCATGTGATCAGGAGGTACCGGTTCTATTCCTGAATCAATAACAAAGGCTCGTTCCCATAAATCTTTGGGTAATTCTTCCCAGAACGGGATATCATTAATTATGGTGAATTTCGTATGAAGGTAGGGATTTGCAGCTACCAGCCGAAGGGTTGCTGTTTTTAAGCGTTCAACGGAGATTTCACCAGTACCTTGAAAGACGACATGCATTGAGGGTTCATAGAGACATTCGTATAAGACATTGAAGAGATCAAAAGCAGATGCAGGATGTCTTACTGGTGATTGGAGCATTACTACTGGTTTATTCTTCAGTGCGATTATCCTATTGTTTCCGAATGGATAATGAGTATCAAAACCCCGATGCTGAGATTATTCGAAATAACAAAATACGAATCGGATATTTTATTAAAACTATGAAGAAACAGGAAAAGACCTTATTTGAAGCTGAGGATCTCCCTTTTTTTCATAGGTTACATAGACAATCATCTTATCTGAAATTTCAGGCCAGGCATCATTATCCAAATTCGTAGATATCTGATATTCCTTCTGTTCAGTAAGATTATATCCATAAATATCCCATTTTTTATTTCTTTCATCAACCCATACAATCAAATCCCCACTCATCCGGGGAAGCCATTGCCTGGCTGGGTGATGAGTAACCGAGATCTCTTCCCCGCTTATGAGATTATGAGCATAAATATCAAAATTACCATACTTCTGTGCCTGCCAGACTACCCAACTGCCTGATATTGATGGAAACCAGTCTGCCCAGGAAGAATTTGTGATCTGAAGCTCAGTACTCGTCGGGATATGATACGCATAGATATCTCCTCGTGAAAGGGCACCATCCCGCCAGTCTTCCCAAACCACCCATTCACCATCAATATCCGGCTGCCATTGAACATCATGATCCTGGCAAATCATCTTCTCTTCTCCGGATGAAAAATTTACCAAAACAATATCCTCATTTCCATTCCGTTCGTCAACAAAAACCACATAATTTCCTGATACCCGTGGAGTAGTCTTCCTGAACAGACTCAAAGAGATTGGCTGTATCTTTCCAGTAGAAAGATTACTCATGAAAATCTGCCAGATAAGATCCTTTTTTTCCTGCCAGACCACAACATCTCCATCAATATCTGGTCTGTACCTGGTTACCTGCTCACCCTCAAATGGGTGAAAATTTCCTGATGAATAATTATATGAGACAAGATTTGCATAAGTCCAGTCGATTCGGTTTTCAAACACAATCATACCCTTATCTATTGCAGGGAAAACCGGATTTAATCCGGATATGGTGCCATTTTTCTCTCCCGATATAATGAGATGCATCCCAACTAATATCAGAATAAAGATGAGAAAACGAAAGAACAATTGAATATTCTTATTTTTTATAATGATATGAATCATCTGAACTCTGGTCTCTCATCTGATCTTTTATATTCCCAGCATCAAAAACTCACAATCCCTCATGATCATCCACTAACCACGATCTTCTTACCTGATTCGGTGTAATATTCGATATGGATAACCCGGTTCAGGAAAAAAGAGGTACATACCCCTTACCAGGACCTGGATTACTTATTGCATTATCTTCGAGTGGATGGGTTGGGCTTCTTTCTCTCATCTCATTTGGAGCTGATAGTGGATATGCATTTGTAGGAATAACATTCCTCACCCTTCTTTTCAAATATGCGCTCATTACCGGACTAGCTCGATTCACCATCGCAACAGGAACAGACATTTTCACAGGTCTTGGGACAATCCCAGGTCCGAAAAACTGGGTTATCTGGATGATGAATGGAATTTTATACATAGAAATTTTCATGCTCGGATATTCATCCCAAATAGTTGTCAGGCTGTTCAATGAATTGTTCGGGGTGAATCTCAATCCGTTTCATGTCATCATCGGTATATTTGGGCTCTTGTTTCTACTTGTTGCCCTTGATTCATACTGGTTTTTCAGAGAGATACTCATCCGTGCCATACTCTTTATTATGCTCGGATTTGGACTACTCATCCTCTCAATAACCATACCAATAGACGAACTTACTGCTGGAATCATTCCTGATTTAAATACCTATATTGGTGTATATGAAACAGGAATAATACTCAGCAGCGTTGGATCTGGATTTTCTCTCCTCTTTTATTCGGTTTGGATGGTAAGCCACCTGAGAGGAAAGGTATCAGAACAAGAAAAACCAGAAATTCTACGTCGTGCCAGAATCGATGCAGGACTTGGAATGGCAATCCTCTTTCTTCTCTGTGGACTTTTTTATTCAATAGGTTATGTATTTTTTTACGAACACGGTCTAGGAGCACCTGAACCTGACCTGACCCTTGAAGCAATATTTACAGTTATGAACCTAGGGATATATGGGAACATGATTTTTGCCGGTGTCTGCATCACTGCCTTATTTTGCAGTCTCCTTGGTGGATTATATGGACGGGCACAGGTTCTAGAAGTAACACTTCCCCGGACAATTCCTGGATTTTTCATGTCAAAAAAGAAATATCTCTGTATTGTGTTTGTTCTTGTGTTATCTGCAGTATTTTCTGACTTTTTCTTTACCCAGACGATGGTTCGGGAATTCATTGCCATCAGGATGATTCTGTTTAGTATTCTTGGAATCCTCCTCATATGGATAGATAGAAGTCTTCATGTGCAGGACCGTGGATCAGTATGGTGGTATATTATCATGGCAACCGGAACAGTTGCATCGTTCATTATCGGGATAAACCTGATAGAAAGATATATTCAGATACCGTTCTCCTTCCTTCTTAATCTATAGATACGACAAAGTCAGACAAACCTAATGGTGTCTTCAGGGCAGATGATCTCAAATTTTGCGCCTTTTGTGAATATCCCCATCTCTTGAATGGTTATACCAGTTATCGACAGGATTTCTTTCGATAAAAATAGTCCCTGTCCGGTATTTTTTCCATATTGATAGTTAAAAATCATCCCTTTTTCATTCTCAGGTATACCAGTTCCATCGTCTTCACAGATGATGGAATGAACGCCATTTATATATTCATACCTAATTTGAATCTTTGAGATAGTCTCTCCATACCGCACTGCATTTTCAATAAGATTAGAGAAAACCTTTTCTATAAGTGGATCTGCATAGATCTCTAAATTTTCAGGGATGAGGTTTTCAAGTACTACATGATGCAAGGAGGTGTGTTGTAAAGATTTATTCACAAGTTCTCGGCAATTCTGCCAAACTGGAGATTTTACACCGATTTCGGTATATTCTTTTGTAAATTTTACAGTTGTTATCGTCTGTCCCAGGATATCTGTTGCTTTATCAACATAAGACCAGGCCAGGGCAGGATCTTCATCTCTATCCAGAGAAGATAATTCCAGATACCCCTGCAGAGAATTTAACTGGTTTAAAAGGTCATGGCAGGTAATACTCGCCATAAGATAGAGCTTTTTGTTCGCATTTGCCAATGCCGTTTCAACCATTTTCCGCTCATGATTCTCTAATGAGAGTTCCTGGTTTTTCTTCTGAAGTTCTTCCAGGGTTTTCTGCATCTGGTCATTCAGATAGTGAAGTTTTTCCTGTGCAACCTGAAGATCACTATTATTTTTTACGGCCACTTCATAGGTTGACAAAAGGATATTGATGATTTGCAGCCGTGTTGCTGCTATGGTATAGGAGCGATCAGAGAAAACAACCTGCAGAGGAGTTTTGTTATTATTCGGTTCTTGTGTATTATCAGCCTGTAGAATGCTCATAATCCGAGTATAGATTACATCAGGAGTATAGGGTTTGATAATAAAGTTGTCAGCACCCGCTTCAAGCCCTTTAATGACATCAACCGGATTGAATAAATGAGTGACAAGAATTACAGGAATATTTGATGTATCCGGATTCTTTTTAATGGCTGAACAGAGTTCATACCCATCCATCTCCGGCATCATTACATCAGTCAGGATAAGATGTGGACGACTTTGCGCTATAGCCGCCAGTGCTTCTTTTCCGTTTGATGTAATAGTTACCGGGTACCCTTCTTTCTCCAGGATATACCGCAGATACTCACCCTGTGTCCTGTTATCCTCAACGACGAGAATGAACACTGATGAGTTGTTTCTCTTTTTATTCATTTCATCCTGTTTATTATATATTAATGGATTCTCCCCGGTATGAACTTTTAGTATTTATCTTAATAATCCTTTCACTGTTCGTACCAGATCATTCCTTTCAAAACTTCCTTTAAGTATGTATGCATTTGCTCCGGATGAAAGCCCATGATCGCGATCTTCCCGTGAATCTAAAGCAGTTACTAATACAACCGGGAGATGGCTGAGTCGTTCATCACTTCTGATCTTCTCGGTGAGAGTAAATCCATTCATCCTGGGCATGTCCACATCAGATACTACAAGATCTACAGGCTCCTCAAGGAGTTTGCTCAATGCTTCCATCCCGTCTCCTGCGGTGATGACATCAAATCCTGCTTTTTCCAGGGTATTTCGAAGCAATGCCCGAGAGGTTACTGAATCTTCAACAATTAAAACCCGACCTGATGTTTTCGCTCTGGTTTGATACACCGGTGCCAGTCCAGAAAGGCGTAATCCTTCCTGAATTAACTCCGGAGGATCAAGAACGAGGGCAAGTCTTCCATCACCGAGGACTGCAGCTCCGGTTATTCGTTTAATCCGTCGTAATTGGGTCCCAAGAGGACGCACTACTATCTCCTGAACCTGATGCACTTCATCTACGGCATAGGCAATTTTTCCGGCACCATATGCAACAATAACTATTGGAACTTCTTCCTGTGGATTTCCGGATCCACATCCCTGATTTCCCAATGCCTCAGAAAGCCAGACTATCGGGACCATTTCTCCTTTGTAGGTCACCATCTGCCTGACATCTTTTGACTCAACAGTATCTTTCATCACCCTGACGACCTGAAGGATCTGTTGAACTGGAATAACATAATGACAGGTTCCATTTCTGATAACAAGCCCACGAAGCGTTGCTAGCCGGATGGGAAGGATAAGAGAAAATGTTGTTCCTTTACCAAGTTCAGATGAAACCAGAACCTCCCCACCCATACGGGTAATGGTATCCTCAACAATAGCAAGACCAAGGCCACGTCCAGAGAGATCCGTGATCATAGGGCTTGTGGTAAGTCCGGATCGAAATATCAGCCATATTGCTTCATTTTCGCTCATTGACAGGGCCTCATCTTGTGTGAGAAGACCCTTACCCAAAGCGGTCTGACGGATTTTCTCCCGATCAATTCCCCGACCATCATCAGAGAGGGTGATTTCCACTTTACTGCCAGAATGGGCGGTGATTTTTATCCGAATCTGACCACGTGTCGGTTTCCTATGTTCCTGACGCTCATCAGGATATTCAATCCCATGATCAACACTATTATTTATCAGATGCATCAGAGGGACTTTGAGCATATCAAGGATACGCCGGTCCATTTCGATCTCGCCTCCCTCTGATTTTAATTCAACTTCCTTTCCAAGAGCCCGGGAATTTTGCCTGATCTGTCCGGATATCGGTGTCAGAATGCTAGAAACCGGTACTAGAACTGCGTCATGAATAAGATCAACAATCTCCGTAGTGCTCGCTTCCAGAGCTGATCTATCAAGGTCGGTTGCGTGAATGTGAGCAGCCAGGTCGTGTTGCAGATTTGTCACAAATTCGCGATCATAGGTTAAGAAATCCACAACCCGTTCAAGGAATAGTACCAGTTCAGGAGGTAGGGCGGTCCGGTTCTGACCAAAGAGGGTTTCTCTGATAAGATGCAGATCATTAAAGACCAGGCTGTGATTCCATTTCCACAGAGAAAACCGACTCATCATCTCTTCAAGTTCCTGCATCCGGTGAGTCAGGAAAAGACGAGTTGATAATAGGTCATCAGACCCGATAATAAGCCGATCCAGTTTTTTCGCGGCAATCCGAACGGTTCCTGATTCAGCCATCATATGACCATGGTACATATCATTTCCATATCCCTGGCCGTAGGAATGGAGAGCGGGTTTGACCTCAAGAAATGTACTTGGAGCAGCAAAAGCAGCAGGATCAGGATTTAGCGGGATTATTTTCTTCTTGTCCTCACTGCCAGGTTTTCTAATGAACGGAGAAATTTCAGAAAAAACATCCTCCATTGGAGGAAGAACGATATCCTCTATCCGTTCAGATGGTTTTCGCTCGGCCAGAGAGGCACGAAGACGCTGTACAATCTCAACCGGTTGAGGAGTTTTTCGTTCTCCTTCAGCTAGGAAATTCCTGATACTTTTTACCGAATCATGAAAGAGATCAAACTCTGCTGCAGATGCGATGAACTCTTCACGTTTCATCAGGGAGAAGATATTTTCAAGGTTTAAACATACCGATTCTATCTCCCGGAGATTTACCGCCCGTGCTGCTCCTTTCAGACTATGAGTTTTACGAAACACCTCTTCGATATATGAAGGATCAGGACTCTCCTTTGCTTCTTCCAGTTTGATGAGACCTTCAGTAATTCCGGTCAGTAGCTCTTCAGCATCCTCCCGGAATGTAGCCAGGAGGACGGCATAGAATTCATCGTCCGAATGAGTCATTGGGAGGATTATACCTGATACTGGAGGGTTATCTTCTTCAACCTGATACCGAGTTCATGCAGATCTTCTGCTGTTTTTTCTGCTTTATGTGTAATTTCAAGATTCTTCTGGGCAGCACTCCGGATATTTTCAATTGCACCTGATATCTGGTCCATACCGGCTACCTGATCCTGTATGGATGCAGTAATTTCAATGGCTTCATGAGATGAATCAGCAATAGATCTGGTGAGAACCTCAATCGCCTTTCGTGCATCTGTTGTAAGTCTGACTGCATCTGCAACCGTATTTGATCCTCTTTCTGCAGAGACCACGGTTGATGAAACTCCACGCTGAATATCGGTCAATATTGTCCTGATTGTTCCGGTTGCCTGCTTGGACTGCTGGGCAAGATTATGGATTTCATGAGCGACCACAGCAAATCCTTTGCCAAAGTCTCCTGCTTTTGCCGCTTCGATTGACGCATTTACCGCAAGCAGATTTGATTGTTCGGATATATCGGTCACCGTTGCAATAATCTCCCCGATAGCCTGGCTTTGTTCAGAGAGTTTGACAACATTCATACTGATCATATCCATCTGTCTTTGAATGTGATTCATTCCATCAAGAATTTCCTGAACAGATTGCTGACCGGTCTCTGAAACCTCAATCGCCTTCATGGCTTTTTCAGACATTGACTTTGTCTTCAGGTTTACCAAATCGGTCTTTTTCCGAACCGTTTCAGCCGTGTCAGAAGTTTCATTGACCGTTTCTGCAGTCTGACTGCTGGCTGATGATAATTGAGAGGTAACGGTCAGAATCTCACTTGATGCAACCGATAATACAGACACACCTTCAAAAAGTTCCTCAGTTATTAATTTCATGAGCCGGGAAAGCTCAATACCAATCGTATTAAGAGCATTTCTGTATGCAACAAATTCTCCGGCAACAGGTATCTTCTCATCAAACCGGGCGGTAAAGTCACCGGATGCATAACACCCGGCAAGTCTCATGGCTTCATTCACTGGTTCGGTAATGGTCTCAAGGGTCTTGTTAAATCCGGCGATGATCATCCGGTACCCACCCCGGAATGCCCGTTCATCACCTCGGATGGAGAGATCTCCTGCCCGGGCAGCATCTGTCAGTTTAATTGTCTCTTTATGAAGGTGATCAAGCGACTCAACAAGAAGCCGGAGTGATGGACGTATCTGGTCATGCTCATCCACCGGTCCGGTAAATTCCTGGATATATTCACCATTTGCAATTTTGACTATATTTCCAACGACGTTTGTTTGCAAATCATCGGCAAATTCATCCATCGTTGCTGCCATGATACCGATCTCATCTTCCCGCCTGATATTCAGTCTGGCAGATAAATGACCATTCCGGAGTTCTTTGATCATGACAACCACCTGCTGGAGAGGCTCTGCAATTGACCGGCCAAATAAAAATGCTATGACCGCACCGAGTACGATTGACGCGACAACGATAGCGAGGATGGTGTTTCGAATGGTATCAATAGGACCGTCAAAATCAGACATCTCCGCCCGTGAAACAATGTACCAGTCAAGTGGTTCAAAGTAGGTATATGCATCCAAAACCGTTGTTCCGTTTACCTGGTGGATGATGGCTCCGTCTTTTTTCTCAAGCATCTCCTGGACATATCCCATCTGGGACCAGTTTGCACCATCCTGCGTCGGGTGAACAAGTACAATCCCATTACTGTCCAGAACATACATGTATCCGTTTGTGCCGACAACCGTATCACGGATACTCTTTTTTACAACATCTAATGTCTGTTCTTCCTCAGTTCCGACAAATAATACTCCGATGACCGTACCATTCCGATCCCGGATAGGTTCATATGCGGTGACATAATTCACCCCGAACAGGTCCCTTCTTCCATAATAGGTCTCACCTTCTTTCACCGCTACTTCATAGACATTATCAGTAAGGTGAGTCCCAACGGCACGTTCCCCATCTGTTCCCTTGACATTGGTCGATATTCTGACCGCATAAGTGGTATTTACGACCTGGAAGACAGTAGCAGCACCACCCACCAGGTCCCGGACCCCGTCGACTATCTCGAAATTTCCATTCACGACAAATGGTTTTCCGTTTTTGTCTATCAGAGTCATGTTATTATTGATAATCTCCGGTGATCCTTTGGCATAGAAGTTCTGCCTGAGCACATTCAGATCACTATTGACCTTGTTTCTGGTGAGTTTATAGACATCATTGGTCCATCCCTTCATATCCTGGACCTGTGTTTTTAAAAGCGTCTCTATCTGCTCGTTAATCACATTGGTAGAGCTGGTGTACGATACCACACCCAGGAGTAATGTTGGAATAATTGCAAGAAACAGAGAAATTACCAATATTTTTGTGCCGACTTTCATATTAGAAAAAAACTGAATCATAAAGCCTCCTTACGCAGGTTTATTGCAGGGTGTTCAGAGCGAGAGCATTTGTTTCCAAAAGTTCGGAGATCTGTACAATAGATCATGTTATGTTTCAGTATCATCTATTATCATCCTCGGATCAGTCAGAAGCGATTTAGCATTAAGCACATGCAGTGATTCAATTGTTCCACAGATATAATTCTTCCAAATGGAATTTTCCATCCGGTATTTCCGGTCTATCTCATCTATTTTTATCATCCCGATTCCGGTGATCTGATCAGCAAGAAGACCAAACGTCAGATTTCCATCAGTGAGCACAATAACCCGGTTCAGGTCTGTCAGTCCTTTTTCAGGAATTGAAAGTAATACCCGGAGATTTACAAGGGATATTATCTCCCCCCGGACAGAACAGATCCCGGCGATAAAATCAGGTGTTCCAGGCACTGGGGTTATTTCAGAAGTTTGAATAACCTCTCTGATATATTTCATCTCAACCGCATACTCCTGGTACATCAGATTAAACCGAATCACTTCAATGACCGGAGGACGCTCTGTCTGCTCTTTGGGTAATGCCAGTTGATCTGCCCGTTCCTGTAACAAACAGCCGGTGGTGAGATCATCGCGCAGGAAGGAATCGGATGCAGCATCACTCTCATTATCCTGAATTTGAATAACATCCACCAGTTTTGTTTGTGAATGAATGCCATAATCAAGAAATTCAATGAGATCGAAAAAGATGACCAGGTCTGATCGAATGATCCTGATTCCAGGAATCATCGTCTGAAGCCGTTCAGATCTAAACCGGTCGTCCGCCCTCAGGTCGCCTTCCTGAACAATGAAGGTTTCATCCACCCAGAGAGCAACTGTTTCAAGCCCTTTTTGAACGATTATCAGATTATCCGAGGGGAGGGGAGAGCGCTTTTGAAACCCGAATAGTTCACGGAGCGAATACACCGGTAATGTCTCACCATGAAGGTTTATCACTCCTGTTTGTCCTTTTTGCGGATCAGAATATGGTGAAATGCTGACCATCCGGATCATTGATATCGTATCACTGAGAGGGACACCGCATCGGATTCGTTCCACAGAAAAAAACAGGTAATGCTCCATAACTCTGAACTACCGTGAAAGATATTCAAGTTTTGATGTTTTTCATTATAATACCCCAGCATCTGAGAATGGATGAAAAATTTCTTCTCACCCATTTATAAAACAAGGGCTATTTACACCTAATTATAGCAGATTATTGGATTTAAACCTATAAAATGATAGAAATTTTCAGATCGATATAATAATAATATAATAAAAACAATGGAATGAATCAGGGATGGGGATGGGTCCGGATACAGTAGTTCATCTTTCGGATACCGATATACAGATAATTGATATCCTAACCGACGTTGGTTTGAAGAGCGGGGAAGCCAGAATACTTGTTGTCTTGTTCAAGGGGTATGACCTGACATCACGGGAACTGGAACGGATATCAGATCTTCGGCAGCCTGAAGTCAGTATTGCAATCAACCAACTGATTAAGAGAAGTTGGGTTTTTGTTACAAGCCATATTACTGAAAAGAAAGGCCGCCCGGTAAAAGTGTATAGTCTTCAGCGGACAATTGACGAAATTCTTGATCAGATCAAAGGTGAGATAGAAGGAGATTACCGCAAAAAGATCGAAGTTATCGAGCGTGTCAGAGTTATGGTCAGGGAAGCAAAAGAGACAGAATAATATTTTCCATCCTGAAATAACTCTCTTTTTAAATTTTATTTTTGTGAATTTTTTCTATTCGAATTTATGATAGTTTCCACCAAAAATATCAGTGAATGAAGTAATACCCTACTAGTTACTATCTGGTGATCATCTGTGAAAATTGCGTTCTGGCTAGCTGCTACAATACTTACCCTGATAATTTCTGCCGGTATGGTTACTGGCGAAGACATGACCGACCGGATTATATATCCCGATTACTGGTACCAGCAAGGAGTATCAGAGTTTTTGTTACAACATTATGACCGGGCATTATCACTTCTGGACACTGCTGTTGCTCAGGATCCGGATCTTGCTGATGCCTGGTACTGGCGCGGAGTGGTTCTGAGTGCACTTGGTGATAGCAAAGGCTCTGAAGAATCTATCGCGAAAGCAAAGGCAATGAATCCGATGATTGATGATCCCTATCACCGGAGGGTTGGGCCGCTTTCTGAGTTAGTCATTACACCTGTTCCAACACCCCGGATTATCACAGATGAATCTCAACCGCAGATGGTTGAGACCACGATAGATCTCTCAAAGCAACCAGACCCAACCGGTCCGGATATGATGATAACCTCATTTGTTCCAACCGTTCGGGAAGGAAACCCTCAGCTTGAGATTAAAGCAACCGTCGTAAACCAGGGATACCGCCCATCAACAGACTTTTTCATTACTTTTTACGCATCAGATGATGCAACAATTACCAGAGAGGATACCCCAATTGGTTATTACCTGATTCCGAATCTCAAAACAGGTACAGAAAAGAAACTTACCGGGTACTTCCCGATGGACCGTATGACACCAGGAGACTTTTATCTCGGGGCCATTGCAGATCCGGCTAATGAAATCATGGAAGTATCTGAAGATAACAATGTCAAAGGAACAGATTCAAAGGTAACCATTCCGGATGTGAAGAGTTCGGCATTCCTTGTTACTACCGGATCAGTACCTTTCGTTTCAGAGGAATCAGAAGAAGACTCACGGTTTACGATTACCAGACCTGATCTGGTAATAAGTAAGGTTACCAGTCAGCAGAAGGCGGTTCAGGGTGGCCAACTTCCGGTAAATACGACAGTGAAAAACCAGGGAGATGCTCCGGCAGGACCATTCAGAATTTCACTTTATCTCTCTCCTGATGCACTCATTACCGAACAGGACCGTGAAATCGGCTATGGAGACGTTGCAGACCTGAGCGTTGGAATGCTTCGAGATGGAACCGCTGTAGCTACAGTCCCGTCAGATCTCGCTCCGGGTCCGTACTATCTTGGTGTAATGGTAGACTCTGGAAAAATCATTTCTGAAGGGAATGAGGCAAACAACATTCTTTTCGCAGATAAAATGATTGAAATATCCGGGTCACCTGTGCCAATTCAAACCGCTGTTCCAAGTCTGCCTGATTTAATCGTGCCAGATCTCACATCAGATACAGAAGGAACTGTCGGCGGAAATATCAATGTCACTACATCAATTCGGAATACTGGTTCAGGTGATGCAAAATCATTTATTGTTGAATTATACCTGTCATCTGATGGTACACTTTCCGACGAAGATATTCTCATTGGTATGGGGGAGATACCAGAACTACCAGCAGGAACTCAGTCAGATGGAGATGCCCTTTCACCAATTCCTGCAAATATGACACCAGGTCAGTATTTCTTTGGAATTTTAATAGATAGTGAAAATGCAGTTGCTGAAACTGATGAATCCAACAATATCGGATTTGCAAAAATCCCGGTTACAATACAGTAGATCCCCTTATTTTTTATAGTATAAAGGGGGAAAGACTATGCAGGTCTGAACCATACCTAAATGAGATGTTTATATGACAACCCATCTACGAGATATTCTCATCCATATATTATCTGATGATCCTCAGGGCACAAATCCTGAGTTGGAAATGAGTGAAAACCCTGAAGACAACGAAATACTGTCATCCTTTCTTACAAAAAAACAGGAACTCTTACAAACAAAATCCAGAATGGACGCCATATTTGCGCACAGTCCCCAGCCCATTCTCATATTAACCCCGGATGCAAAAATTTCTGATTTTAACCGATCATTTCAAGCGATATCCGGATATGCATTAGAAGATTGGACAGGAAAACCAGTTCAAAGTATATTCCCAGGATTTAGACTACCTGATGATGGATTTTCCAATACAAACGTTGATTCAGAAATATTCACCATAGATTTTTCTACTGGAACACGGGTATTAGAGCAATATCCAATTCCGGTCACGAATTCATCTGGAACGTTAACGGAAATTATTCTTATCTTTAAAGATATTACCATCCGGGTTCAGGCAGAACAAAAAGCTGAAGAGATCAGACAAAAACTCGCCCATGATTATGGTGAACGGGTCAAAGAACAGAGACTCTTCTATAATACGGCATCTCTTATCCAGGACGATTCAAGATCAATTCAGGATATCCTTAGTGAGATAGCAGTACTCATACCTCCAGGGTGGCAATATCCAGAAGAAACTGCAGCACGAATTCAATACCGGGGGGAAATGTTCCAAACACAGAACTTTAAAGAAACTCTCTGGATTCAGAAAGCAACATTCATACCAAGAACAGGAAATGAAGGAATTATCGAAGTTGTTTACCTGAATGAAAAACCCCAGGAATATGAAGGACCGTTCCTTCTTGAAGAGCGGAATCTTATCAACTCCCTTGCTGAGATGCTCAAGACCTATGTTGATAGGAAAGAAGGGGAACTGGAACTTGCAAAAAAGATGCATGATCTGGGGGAACGGGTAAAGGAGCAACAACTTTTTTATAAGACAGCATCGCTTATCCAGGATGATTCCCGGTCAATCCAGGATATTCTAGGTGAGATAGCAGTACTCATACCTCCGGGGTGGCAATATCCAGAAGAAACTGCAGCACGAATTCAATATCGGGGGGAAATGTTCCAGACACGATACTTTAAAGGAACCCCCTGGATTCAAAAAGCAATATTTAAACCAAGAACCGGTAATGAAGGAATTATTGAAGTTGTTTATCTGAATGAAAAACCTCAGGAACACGAAGGACCGTTCCTTCTTGAAGAGCGGAATCTTATCAACTCGCTTGCCGAGATGCTCAAGACCTATGTTGATAGAAAAGAAGGGGAACTGGAACTTGCAAAAAAGATGCATGATCTGGGGGAACGGGTAAAGGAGCAACAACTCTTTTACAAGACATCTTCTCTTATCCAGGATGATTCCAAGAATATTGCACAGGTTTTACAGGATGTCGTTATGCTTATCCCTCCCGGATGGCAGTACCCGGAAGTGACCGAAGCCAGAATACAATATGGGAATGGTTCATTCAAAACAACGAATTTTAAAGAGACAGGATGGATCCAGACCTCTTCTTTTGTAACCAGAACCGGTACCAAGGGAACTATTGATATTGTGTACCTGATAGAAAAGCCTCCAGAACATGAAGGCCCATTCCTTCTCGAAGAGCGAAATCTTATCAATTCACTTGCAGATATGCTCAAAACCTATATCGATCGAAAAGAAGGAGAACAGGAAATTGAACGACGGATGGTTGAGATAGAAGAACTTGAGCACCTGAACAACACCATCGTTCAACAGATACCAATGCCGGTTCTGCTCATAGACGAAAATCAACAGATCCTTGTCACAAATGATGCATACATCAAGTTAACCGGATATACAAAAGACGAACTCCTTCATATGACACCACGTGATATCACCGTCGTGGAATATACCGGAGAGGGGCTGAAAGAGTTACTGTCTTCGGTAAAACCAACATTTGGAGAACTTACTTGTAAGTTTCCACTGGGAGTCAGAATCCTGGAGCAATATGGTATTCCCATCTTTTCACGATCCGGAGCTCTTGAAAATTATCTGATTGTGTACAATGATATTACCGAACGGAAACGGAATGAAGAAGAAGTCCAGAAACTTCTGACTGATTCAAGGACAATGTCTGAGGTTTTGTCAAAAAGTGCAGAGGATCTTGAAACCGGCATGGCACGGATGGCTGAAGGAGATTTGAAATTCAGAGCTCTTGTGATGGATCATGATCCCTTGTTCAATATCAAGACCGATTATAATACAGCACTTCAGGCCATATCTCTGCTAATCCAGGAGTTGGAAGGATCAATATCTCACCTTACCGGCACAACTGAAAAAACCCTGTCACAGACAGATAATATTAAAAATGCGATTCGTGATATTGCTGAAGAGGTGCAAAGTTCGACAACCGGGGCCAGGGAACAGATGGAGGAGACAAGACGGATTTCGGATGATATCCGGTTATTGTCTGAACGAATAAGCCAGATTGTTGATATAACTTCGCGACTTATGGCACTTGCAACCCAGACTGCACAGCAGGGAGTCGAAGCAGGTCAGATTGGAGGCATTGCTAATGAAAAAATGGAATCTGTCGGAAAGATTAGTGCTGCAAGTAAAGAACAGATTACCGGATTAAATGAACAAATGGCAGAGATCGATAAAATTGTTCGTCTTATCTCTGATATTTCCAGCCAGACCAATCTTCTTGCATTAAATGCTGCAATTGAAGCTGCACGAGCCGGTGAACATGGGAGAGGGTTTGCCGTTGTTGCTCAGGAAGTAAAAAACCTTGCGGGACAGTCCAAAATCGCTACAGCACAGATTGAAGATCTAATCCGGGCTATTCAGACAAAGTCTGCTGATACAGTAACCTCAATTGAAGCTGCATATACAGAAATCCAGGAAGGCATTGCAAGCGTAAACAAAACCATTGAGGCATTATCTTCGATTACCTCACAGGTTACTGAGATATCTGATGGTATCAGCCAAGTCACAAATGCAACACAAGATGAGGAACTTCTCATGCATCGGGTTCAGGAAGGAATTGAGGTGATGAACTCTGAGAGTGAGAAGAACCTTGCCCGGATGGAGGAGATCTCCCACCGTATGGATGAAAGTAGAAAAGCAACCGATGATATTGCTGCTTCGTCCCATGAAATTGCACGCCAGTCTGAACACTTAAAAAAGCAGGCAGATCGGTTTATCGTGTAATTGCGAAATGCAATGGTCAGAGATGAACTAAATACGTGTTTCAACCCATACAGCGTGAAGAGAGTACCCTTATATAAAACCAGGATGAACCTTGTGATATGAATGCACGGATAATCCTAGGGCTTTGTACCCTTTTTTTTATCTTCCTTACCATTCCGACATATGCAGCGGAACTTGAATTAACCGCAGATGAACAAGCCTTTTTATCAGATATGAAAGAAACTGGTATCCCTATGCTGTTTCAGACTCCGGAGGCCATGAGTATCGGGGTGTTTTATGGCAGAGATACCGCTATATCTGATATTGCTGCCAAGAAAACAGAAAATCTTGATGCATTTACTGAAAAGATATCAGCATACACTCTTGGTCAGCAGACAGGATCTCTTCGTGAATCATGGTTATCAGCAGCAAAGGTCTTAAAAACTGATCTTGAAGAATATGGAACTCTCATTCCCGGTTGTGGATCCTGTGTTTCAACCATGAATGAGATGTATCCAAAACTATTGGAATCTGCGAGCGGGGTATATGAAGATATGATCTCGTTTTATCAGGAGAATCAGGTTTCATCCTGATTGTAATCTTTTTATTCTATTTTACTCTATTCGATTACACAGTACGTCTATTGCTTCCTGAAATGTTCTGCTATCCGGCCTTACAATCACTACAGGGATATCAACGATGCGTTCAATCAGGGTTGCAAGGATGGGAGCACAAATTATCCCACCAGCTCCTTCTTTTTCAGCCCGGACAGCAGCAACGATGCAATCTTCCATGGTATTTGCGGTATATCCTTTTATCCGGATTTTTCGTCCATTCTTCTCAATGATCCTTCCACCGACTTCATCAAGGAGAAATTTTGCCGCGATAATTGCTATCATATCCTGATCATATGGCTCAAGTGCCTGAACGATAGCCCTGACCGTTGAAAGACGAGGATCCCGTTCTCCAGATGTTATCTTGTAGAGGGTAGCAGGAGGGATTCCCGCTTGTTCAGCCAGTTCTTTCAGGCTCATATGACGTCTGTCAAGAGCTTCTTCGAGAGCAGATTTAAAATCTTGTCTGAAGATAGAGCGGGAAAACATAATATCAGATATAGATGTTCTCCTATGTCACTGTTCAGGTCAGGTCCAGATTCATCATCACCTGAAATCCTGATTTACTGATATCAAATGAGGCATCTTTTTCACGTTTCAGGTTGACGTTTGAGAGATTTATGGCCGGAAAGAATCCGATTGCAGAAAAAATTCACGAACTCACTGACCGGGATCTTACATTTATGCATGTATGCGGGACGCACGAGGCAGCAATTGCACGCCACGGTATCCGAAGTCTGCTCCCAAAAAATGTGAAGATTGTGATGGGACCGGGGTGTCCGGTATGTATTACTCCACAGGGTGAGATTGATGCCGCTCTTGAACTTGCCACAAAAGGGTGTATCATCGCGACATATGGTGATCTGCTCCGTGTTCCGGGAAGTAATGGATCGCTTGAGAGTTGTGGTGCAGATGTCAGAGTCGTCCAGGGTATTTTCAAAGCGATTGAGATCGCAAAAAGTACCGATAAAGAAGTCGTTTTTATTTCGGTCGGATTTGAAACGACTGCACCAACTGTCGCTGCAATGCTTCTGACAAATCCCCCAAAGAACTTTTCAATTCTCAGCTGTCATCGGCTCGTCCCCCCTGCAATGAAATGGCTCTTGTCACAGGGAGAGGCAGCACTGCATGGATTTGTCCTTCCCGGCCACGTGCTCACGGTAACCGGCCTTGATGAGTATAGACAGTTCCCGGTTCCCCAGGTTGTTGCCGGATTTGAACCTGATGATATCCTTCTTGGTATTCTGATGTTGATCCAGCAGATCAGGGATGGGGTTGCCAGAGTGGATAATGCCTATCCCCGGGTAGTGAATGATGATGGGAATCCAAAGGCCATTGCTGTAATGAATCAGGTCTTTGAACCATGTGATGTTGAATGGAGAGGATTTCCGGTCATTCCTCTTTCAGGCTTAAAATTAAGGGAAGAATTCTCTCAATACGACGCCCAGAAAAAATTTGGTGTGGAGATAAAACCTACAAAGAAACATGCAGCGTGTATTTGTGATAAAATTCTGAGGGGTATTGCATCACCGGTTGATTGTAAATTATTTGATAAAACCTGTACTCCCCGGACTCCGGTTGGTCCTTGTATGGTCAGTCATGAAGGGGCATGTAAAATCTGGCACCATTACCATATCAGGAACGTGTAATTAGATTGAAATCGTTGAGAAAATTAGTAAATCTACGTTATAATCGGATATATTATCCAAATCGATATTTTTTCCTTATTTTTTTCGTCAGGTATAACTGATCTTAATTCCATCATTGAACATTTATAAAATTCCGCCACATTGAGTGAAAGAAATGCTGTGATGAAGGCACTAGATTATTTAAAAATCTCGCCATTTTCAAGAGATAGACATTTGAAACAACTCAAATTTGAAGGATTTACTCCTTCACAAGCAAAGTACAGGACGACTGTTGATGGATATTAAATATATACTCATAACTATGAGTCCGAATCCAAATTTTTAAAAATTGATAGAGACTATTTGATACATTGGAGACAATAGATTATTATGCCCGTCACTGTATCGCTGAGTGAATCAGATTACAAGATAATACAAATACTGAAAGCTCGTGACGATGCATCATCTGATAGCGAAGTCCTTCATAAATGTATTATTGGGGCTATCGATCCAACAGAAGCGGAGATTATCGCTGAACTCTTGGAGCAGGCGAATGAACCAGACGAACCTATTGATGAAGAGACTATGAAAGGGATTCGCCGGGGGCTAGAAGATGTGAAACATGGAAGATACCGGCCTCTTGATGAAATTTCCAAAGAAATGGGGATATGATTACAGTATCGTATCTTCTTTTCAGATGAAGCAAAATACACTCTTGAACGGCTTCAACGGGATGTTGCCGTGAGAATTCGAGATAAAATAAAGTATCTTGAAAAAGTAAACAATCCCAGAAAATATCTCAGAAAAGTCGAAGGAATATCTGATATCCCAACATATAGGTACAGGATCGGAGATTATCGGGCATTTCTGACTTTCGAGGATGACAAACTCATCATAATTGTCATCGGAATTGGAAAATAGGAAAATATTTACTCCAAATAATTTTATTTTTTTTGACTAATAAATTCCCGCCCCTTTTATTGTAGGATTAAGGGTCGAGAGAAGAAAACGACATACCATGAACACCAAAGTTGATTCCCGAATAAGAAGAAAGCAATACCCCTCTCCTCTGTTCTTGGAATCAGATATGATGGTTTGGTAATGACCTCCTTGACAAATTGAGATGAATATTCACCTTTTGACAGGATTTACTTTAACTATTTGGATCAAATTGCTCAACAAATAAAATTATAATAGGCATGCATAATCTGTTTTATTCTGGGTCAAAGCCGACTTCTGCGTGTTATATAAAATACTTCATTTTTGTCTGAATTGATGGAAGGTTATTCAATAATTCCCTCTTGGATTTTAAATAATAAAACAAATTGAACCAGAGCCTTTATCAGTGTTTAGTGAGTATATAGTAGGGTTGCCCCGGTAGGGTAGAGGATATCCTTGGAGCCTCCGGAGCTTTAGACCTGGGTTCAAGTCCCAGCCGGGGCGTACTATAAAAACGTTCTAATACTCTTATTTAATAAAGAAATTTTTATTTTTTCTGATATCTATTTTCATGGCTCCTATCCCCACAACTAAAGAATGACGAACAGATTATGGGTGAGGATCGTATAATTTTGGTCAAGAAACCTTATGATTATCCGAGGATAACATAAGCTGTTTCAAATGGTAAAAATTATCGTTAGTTTATTAGGAATCCTGTTAATATTGGGTAGTCTGGCATCTGTTGGAACAGCAGATACAGAATATGACCCCAATGATTATTATGGATCATGGGCAGCAAAATTAGATGCTGAATTTAAAGCAGGGTCTTTTGATACTTCTGCTCCCAAATATGATCCGAACACTGGGTTTAGCATTACCAGTACACCTCCTGGTGCAGAGATTTTTGTAAATGGTGCAAATGAAGGAATTACCCGCTCCTTAAAAGCCAAGGAAATATTAGGATTGATTCCAGGCGAATATAATGTAACTCTTTCATTCCCCGGCTATTCAGACTTTGCTGGCAACTTTACGGTAAATGAAAGTGAGATAAAGAACATTGAGGCTGTTCTTACATTGATTTAGGTTGTTTACAGAATATCTCGTTTATCCATTTTCTCCCCTTTTTTTTATTGAGTTGGTTAAATTGATAACAATCAAACTAAATTCCACAAAGAACAGAACCTTTTTCAGAAAAAATATTCAATCAGCAAAAGGAAGAACAGTACTATACTATCCAATATAACATGGTGATTCCAAGAGGTACGATTTCTGAAGAAATTCTAGAGGCATTTGATCAATTTCCGGCAAATACAAGAGAGATTCTTAAAATGATAATTGCGGTCGCACTCTACGAATCTCCGGAAATAAGCCTGAGCCCATTCAGACCCATAACACCAGTCGGAAATGATCCCATAATTTAATAAAAAAGGTTATTGGGTATTGTAATCAATACGAATCGGACCAGAAAACGAGTTAAAGAGAGCATCACTATCCTCAAGATACTGAAGAATGGCATAAGCTCCGTTGCCCCCGTTCAGATCGCCAAATATGGTCTGATGAACCGTTTCTCCGGTATCCCAATCAAGACCAAGGATCTCCCAGCCACCTGGTGAGCGATACCCGTTAATCAGAGCCATGTTCCCAGAATCGCTGTGAATGGGAACCATACTTGTGGATGACACATCCGGCCGGCTCCAGACCGAGGACCACTCATTCATTTCCGGATTCCATTCAAACCGCTCTGCACCATACGAAGTTTCATACGCCGGGCCCATCAGTGAAACCTGTAAGATCTTATTTTGTCCGATGAGATCATCAGAGACAGAATTTGGCATATTATTGACGACAAATGCTCCGTATCCTGACACAACCACAGACTGTTCGGACTGAATCCAATCTGGCAATGTAGTAAATCCACACGTTACCGGAATCTGACCTGCAATACGCTCTGATCCTTCAGGGATCTCGTCACGCCAGAAAGCTACAAGGTTCATTTGCTGTGCTCCATCAGTTATGAGCACAAGTCTGTCATCATCCCCAAATCCCATCAGTGTCGGAGTGGAACCGGTCCCGATACCCACCTTGATGATTGGGGGCTGGGTGGAGTGTGTGTAGATAGATGACCAGGCACCATCTGACTCGACATCTGATATAGTTGTGCCATTCCAGACAAGTTTTCGCATGATTTTATCGCTTGCGATGTAGATGCCGTTATTCTCATCTACTGCAAGAGAATTGCTGACATATTCATCATCTCCAAACTGATAGAATGAAGCAGTTGCAATATCAAGGTCACGATTTATGACAGCAACCCCATTACTGAAAGTTACAATAAGGTATCCGTCATAGGTCATTGAAAGGCCAAATAATCGGGCATTTGCCGAATGATCTGCTCCCTGTATTGTAGTAACAATATCTTTAATCACATACCGGGGAGTAATACCAGCTGCTGGATTTTCAGGATCGGTTAGGGCAAATGCATACAGATTTGATCCATAGTTGGTATAGAGAACATTTTCAGAATCTACAACGGAATAAATACCATTCCCAAACCGGAGCGAGTATTTCTTTCCGAAAAGTTCCATGAGGGAGTCATCCATGGTTGTAGTATTCATCCCTACCGCAGTATCTTTCGCAAATGTCTGGAAATTTTCTTTAGGAATTGCCTTTATCAGACCACCGGTGGCATCCTCCAGTGCTTCAAATCCTGCAACTTCTGTCAGCCCTCCATCTCCAACATACACATAACTGACCCGGTCAGACCCGACTCCCCACATGTAATCCTTCTGAGTAGAAGCAAGGGTGATGATGTTTATCGGCCCGGCGTTTACAATAGGCTTTGATGTTGGATCTATGGTGAATACGCCGTTGGGTGGGCCATAGGGTGTTGAATCACTCTGGGAAGAATCAAAGTGAGTGATAGCATAGAGTGAGGATGCCAGATAGGGATTCTGTACAGGACTCTTCCCAGATACTGTATCAGAATCGGTTGTAATCGTACAGATCTCCTGAATTGATACCTCGGTTCCGGCCGGAGGGTTTTGTCCGGTAACTAGAGCATCTGTCACAATATCAGGACTATTCGTAAATCCTGCGTCTTTAAATGCACCAACTGCATCGCCAACAGTCATACCAACAACATCGGGAGTAAATGCAGTCTGGTTGTCATCCGCGACAGATGCTGTAATGCCAAGGAAGGCAAACACACAAAGACCAAGAAAACAGAGATACAAAAGTCTGTTTAAAGAGCAAGGGGTAAAAACCTTTTTCGTCATACGATTATCATTGTTGATACCATGTAATGAATAATATAAATTGTGATTTGAAATCCTGAAATTTTATTGGATTTTTTTGAAATATTCAATCTCTGTCTATTGCTTACATGTATGCTGCATTACAATTGAATGCCTAAAAAAAGGGGTTTTTATCAGGGTATTATTTTTAGTTTTTTCGCTTTCACTATGTCCTATGAACGTTATCTCATTAAATATTTCGTTTTTACCGCCAACGAAATTATTAGGAAGATGCGAGGATTCAATATTTCATCTAATCGCTGTTATACCATAAAATCGATTTTGTCGTTATTTCAAACCAAAAAATCTAGTCCGGACCATTTGTAGAATAAGTATCAGATACAATTATTAGTTCGTAATAGAGTGCATATGGCATCTGTTCAAAAGATTTCAACATGTCTTTGGTTAGATAACGAAACTCTCGAATCTGCACAGTTCTATATATCCATCTTTAATATCACTTCAATCGGAAAGATATCCAGATATCGGAAGGAAAGGCTTGAATTTCACCAAAAACCGGAGGGAGGGTTATGATGGTGGAATTCTCCTGATGAAAGATTCGGTAAAAATGCTCACTGGCTCTCTTTCTTATCATCGGAGGGATCATCCTTCTCTTTGGATTTTACTTCTGGGAGATATGACAGATTAGGAACGGATAAATTATCCTGACACATACAACTATCATTCAATAACGGTCCTTTCTTCCCGGGAGTGTCGTGGCAATCTGCCAGAAATTTATCACTTCCGGTTTTTTCTTTATCTTAATCCTATTTTTAGAAATTATCACAGATGCAACCGTGTGTGAAACCAGTATGGATGGGCTCAAATGGCTTATTGTAAAAATTCAATACTAATATCTATCATTTTTGAGAACTTCTATGAATGCTCGATCTGACATCATTGAAGGATGCAATATCTTCGATGAACAATGCCCTTTCTGTCTATCAGGAGAAAGATAGGATCTGGAATGAGCGGGATAATGTCAGAGAAGTTATTGAGGCCGGAGTAATTCTGAATTTTAAGTTCACCTATGAACTTTCATGGAAGTTTATGGTTCGGTGGATCTCACTTAATATTTCCCCGGATGCAGCATCACCAATGACAAAACGGGATCTTTTTAGGACTGCAGCACGAAACAGGCTGATTCAGGATCCCACTCTATGGTTTACGTTTACTGATGCCAGAAATATTACCTCTCATACGTATGACCGAAAAAAAGCTGAGAAGGTCCTACATCTTGCCACGTCTTTGCTTGAGGAAGCATCTTACCTGTATTCAGTTTTAGAAAGGCAAAATGCTTAATCTTGATCCTGATGATTTTAAGGAAGTTTTGATTATTCTGAGATCTCACCTGAAAAATTGTGATGTTTTTGCTTTTGGATCACGGGTTCATGGAAGATGTCAGAAATTTTCTGATCTTGATTATTGTTGATTATCATGCAGTTTCTGATTCATTCAAAGACGTTCTTGATCATGAAGAAAAAATTCTTCTGATGACGCTATGACACAACACTTACCTACTGTCACGTGTTCGATACACATATAGTGAGCGGATTTATCCAGTTAGTTCAATCCAAAAAAGGCAGATTACCGACCAATTCAATTATATGTATCGGATACAATTATCAGTTCGTAATAGAGTACATATGGCATCTGTTCAAAAGATTTCAACATGTCTCTGGTTTGATACCGAAGCTCTCGAAGCTGCACAGTTCTATACAGCCATCTTTAAAAACGCTTCAATCGGAAGAATAACCCGATATGGAAAGGAAGGGTTTGAATATCACCAAAAACCGGAAGGGAGTGTTATGACGGTGGAATTCACTCTTGATGGAACACCTTTTTTAGCATTAAACGGTGGTTCAATTTTCAAGTTTTCTGAAGCAATTTCTTTTATAATCCATTGTTCTGATCAGGATGAAGTTGATTATTTCTGGGAGAAACTTACTGAAGAAGGCGACCCGGCAGCTCAACAATGTGGGTGGCTGAAAGATAAATATGGAGTTTCATGGCAGGTAATTCCTGTAGAAATGGTCGATCTTCTCAATGATCCGGATACAGAAAAATCACAACAGGTCATGGCAGCAATGCTCCCTATGAAAAAAATTGACCTGGCAACTCTCAAAGAGGTTTACGCCAGGGGATAATTGCGTTTTTTGGTTCTTCAATATGGCATCAGAGAGAAAAGTTATCCTTTACATCGCGATGAGTCTTGACGGGTTTATCGCTGATAGAAATGGCAGCGTAGACTGGCTCCCAGAAGGGGAAGGAGATTTTGGGTATTCAGATTTTTATGAAACGATTGATACTCTTATCATGGGTAGGACTACGTATGACCAGATCTTGTCCTTTGGAATCGAATGGCCATATGCTGGAAAGAAATGTTACGTCTTTACCAATCGGGATCACCCCTGTGATCCTAACACAGAGTTTCTTACAGGTGATATTCTCTCCTTTGTTCATAATTTAAAATCAAAACCTGGAAAAAATATCTGGTTGGTTGGGGGAGCTGCATTAGCGAATACTTTTATGGAGTATTCTCTTATCGATGAATATTGGGTAACGGTCATTCCGGTAATACTTGGAGATGGTGTACGGCTTTTCCGTGATGGGAATCCGAGCATAAGACTCTCACTACAAAATCTGGAGCAGTATGGGGATGTAGTTGTTCTTCATTACATGGCAGACAAAATAAACGAAAGCGGGTTACCGGGTTTTTCCCTACACCGAGATTGATTCTCACCGGCCAATCTTACTAACCTTTTTTTCCCTGATCATTTTTTATCCCCTTGAGACCTTCATACTCCAGAGAAAGGTGTAAAGATGCTATATAGAAAATTCCCCCGGTGCAGTCATGATATCTCTATTCTCGGTTTTGGGGCCATGCGGTTACCACTCGCCGGGGATCAGCAGGATGCGGGTAATATCGATGAGGAACAGGCAATCGAGATGATCCGCACTGCCATTGACAACGGAGTAAATTATATCGATACGGCCTATCCGTATCACAATGGAATGAGCGAGGTGGTTGTCGGGAAGGCACTGGACGATGGATACCGTGACAGGGTTTTTCTCGCTACCAAACTCCCCAGTTGGCTAATCACCAGTCGGGAGGATATGGACCGATATCTGGACGAACAACTTGTCCGGATGAACACAGATCATATCGATTTCTATCTTCTTCATGGGCTTGGCAGTGAAACATGGGAGAACCTCACGCGACTGGGCGTACTAGAATTCCTTGACAGTGCTAAAGCCGATGGACGGATACGGTTCCCCGCATTTTCCTTCCATGACCAGGTTTCGGTCTTTCGGGAGATTGTCGATGCTTATGAATGGGTATTTGCCCAGATCCAGTATAATTACATGGATGAACAAAACCAGGCTGGATCAGAGGGACTGAAGTATGCAGCAGAACAGGGTCTTGGCATTGTTGTCATGGAACCGCTCCGGGGCGGCCTTCTTTCAGGAGATGTCCCGGTAATCCACCAGCATATCCTTAACGCTCCCGTCATGCGAACTCCATCGGATTGGGGACTTCGCTGGGTCTGGAATCACCCGGAAGTCACCGTTGTGCTCTCTGGTATGTCTTCTCTGGAACAGGTAAAAGAAAACCTTGCAAGTGCAACACAGGGACTGCCAAATTCTCTCTCTCCGGAAGAGCTTGCAGTTGTCGAAAAAATGCGGAATACTTTTGCTTCCCGGTTGAAGATCCCATGTACCGGTTGCCGGTACTGCATGCCATGTCAGAATAACGTCGATATCCCTGAGTGTTTCAATTATTATAACCAGGCATACACCTATGAAGCCGAGGAGAAAGCAAAAGGCGTGTACCTTTGGGCTCTTAGCGGTGCCTTTTCCGGAGGTATACCGGGATATGCCTCTTGTTGCATCCAGTGTGGAGAATGTGAGGAGAAATGTCCGCAGGGTCTGCCCATACGAGAATATTTACAGGAAGTAGCCGATTGTTTCGGAAAATAAATGACACTTACATACTGATTCCTTTTCAAGCATTCTACAAATATCTTCACGATCATGTGAGCGTACATATTGGACTTGAATTAAATCATCAACTCATTTTGTCTTCATAATATAGTAGGTACCAGTTGTACGAATTCAAAAACTGAACTCGAAAAACGAATGAATGAGTAAAAAAACGATGGGAATCATATTGATAAGTAGATATAGAGGATCATAACAAATGATAACATTTAGACTTAAATGGAACAAAAAATGGAGGGGTTCAGCGAAGATATAATAAATTTTCTTCCGGATCCAACTTTTGCAATTGATAAAAACGGTATTGTTGTTGCCTGGAACCATGAGATGGAGGCATTTAGTGGAATACCTGCAGAAGAGATGATCGGAAAAGGAAATTATGAATATTCTATCTGGATTTTTGGAAAACCTCGAAAAATATTAATCGATTATGTTCTTCATCAAGATATAATAACACTTAAAAAAATCTATCCCCATCTGCTTATTGAAGGTCAAAAAATTTTTTCTGAATTTACTATGACCCTTTCCGATGGGTCACTTCTCTATTTTTGGATTACTGCCAGCCCCATACTGGACTCTCATGGATCAATAATTGGTGCGATTGAATCAATCCGGGATGTTACTCATCAGAAAAAATCTCAAATAAAATTGATGGAATCACAAAAATATATCGGTGATATTTTCAATTTCCTTCCGGATGCAACCTTTGTCATTGATTTAGATGAAAAAGTCACCATGTGGAACAAAGCCATGGAGGATATTACTGGTGTTCCATCTGAAAAAATTATAGGGAAAGGAGAGTATGAATATGCAATACCCTTTTACGGGATACCAAAACCACTCCTGGCTAACCTCATATAGATGCCTGATGAGGATTTGGAAAAGAAATATGATGAGATCATCCGGGATGGAGATTCACTTGTCGCAAAAATATGTATCCCGACTTTTGGCATAGAAGGAGCATATTTTTGGGCGAAAGCAAGTCCACTCTATAATTCCCAAGGAGAAATCATCGGAGCGATTGAATCAATCCGCAATATTACCGAAAAAGTAAACGCTGAAATAGAGATTAAAAAAACAATTAGCAGACTTGAACAGATAATAAATTTCCTCCCTGATGCAACTTTTGTCATAGATCTGGAAGGGAAAGTAATCACCTGGAATAAAGCGATGGAGGAAATGACTGGAGTATTATCTTTTCAAATACACGGTAAGGGAGATTTTGAATATGCTATCCCATTTTATAGAGAACGAAGACCTCTCCTTGCTAATCTCATATTATGGCCTGATGATGAAGAAGAAAAAAGGTATGCATCAATAATCAGAGATGGAGATGCACTCATAGCTGATTTCTTTCTTCCAACATTTGGGAAAGACGGGACATATATCTGGGCAAAAGCAACTCCGATATATGATAAAGAAGGGGAAATATTTGGAGCGATAGAAAGCATCAGAGATGTTTCCAAAAGAAAATTAGCAGAGAAAGAATCAGAAAATGCAAGAAAAAGACTTGCAGAGATAATTAACTTTCTCCCAGATGCAACCGTTGTAATTGATACAAATGACATCGTAAAAGAATGGAATGTTGCAATGGAGTTGTTATCAGGAATTCCAGCTACAGAAATACTTGGGAAAGGGCAGTATGAATATGCCATTCCTTTTTATGGTGAGAAAAGACCCATTTTAGCCAATTTAGTATTCAAACCAGCTCATGAACTAGAACGTGAATATTCACAAATTACCCGTGAAGGAGATACACTAGTTGTAGATACATATCTTCCAAAATGTGGTATGAATGGGAAATTTGTCTGGGCTAAGGCCACTCCACTCTATGATCCATATGGAAATATCACCGGAGCAATAGAGACCATCAGAGATATCACTGACCGCCGGAAAATGGAAGAACTTCTGGCACGTTCGAAAGCAGAACTTGAAATTGCGGCAGATATTCAGCGAAGTTTTCTCCCGGATAGTATTCCAGTAATACAAGGATTTGATATTACTGCGAAAAGCATTATGGCTAAAGAGGTAGGTGGAGACTTTTTCGATGTTATTCCTATGGAACTTACACCTTTAGGGAAAGGTATGTTTGGCATCCTAATAGCTGATGTTTCAGGGAAAGGAGTTCCGGCTGCATTGTTTATGGCTTTGTCCAGGGTGGTTGTTCGAGTAAATGCTACGTGGTTTTTGGAACCTGAAAAAGTGATCACAACTGCGAATGCGATCATATCACAGGATTCAAAAGCGGGTATGTTTGTAACCTTGTTTTATGGGATACTTTCGGATCAAAACCGGACGTTGACATATGTTAATGCCGGGCATAATCCTCCTTTAATTTATCGCTCAAAATCCAATTCATTTGAGGAACTTCAAATAACCGGAATGGCAATGGGAGTTATTGAAGAAGAAAAATATAAACAGGTATCTATCCAGATTGATGAAGATGATATTATCGTTCTCTATACTGATGGTGTTACAGAATCTGTAAATCCTTCAAATGAAATGTTTGGGGAGGTTCGTTTAAAATCTCTTATTCACAAACATGCATCATTATCATCACATGAAATACTTACCAAAATAATTGATGAAGTTCAGAATTTTAGTGAGTTTCAACCTCAATTTGATGATATCACACTTTTGATAATCAAAGGACAGAATAATTAACTCTTTTTTAATTATTCAATTAATAACCACTCTTTAAGATAAGCTATTGTACCAATTCATGCAAAACCTTTGAAAAAATTTACAGATAAAAAAAATAATCGACAATTTATAAAACAAATATATACAATGGTCTGTACCATGACTCAAACCATTATCTATATATTAAAACCATCTCCAATCCTAACCTATGGTGCTCCCCCCTCTTTTCCGAATAATCGGAATGGTTTTACTCATTTCCATTCTCTGCCTGATATTCCCGGTAATGGCCGGAGATAAGTACTCTTCAGGGCAGCCAGATATCTCTGCCGCAATAGTCGGAAGCAATGAGCTTCATACCGGTGAGCAGATGGAGCTTACCATTGCTCTCTCCAATTCTGGTGTATTCACAATGAAATTTGTGGATGATGGAGCAATTACTCCTGATTATCTCCCGACCACAGCCCTTTCCCTTTCAGCCGGGCTTGGACCCGGGGACAGTCCTGTTCAGATCACTGCAGATCCCCAAATCCTAGGTGATATCAAATCCGGGGACGTTGTTCAGGCCACTTTTCCTGTTACTATTCCGGACTCTGCACGAACCGGTTCGTACCTGCTTTCCCTGACTGTCTCGTACCAGTATATGGACCAGGCTACCCAGACCGGAATTGATGATATTGAGTACTCATTTAAGACGGTGGAAAAAACCCTGACCCTTCCGGTGACCATCAGACCTGCGGTGACTCTTGAGATAACCTCGGTTGATTCCGGCGATCTGAATGTGGGGGGAGAGGGACACATCGTCATCACCGCCCGGAATATTGGATCAGATACCGGAAAAGAAACAGTGTTTGTTCTTGAGCCGGTTGGAAACAGTCCTATTGTTCCCTACCAGGACAGTATTTATGTCGGTAATTTTGCTGAAGGGGAGAGTGCAACCCTTTCCTATAAGGTATCAGTTGCAACCGATGCCGATCCATCGATACAATATCCCCTGAAAGTCTATGCAACATATACCGATTACCAGGGTCTTCCTGCGGAAACCGGATATAAAGATGTGAGTGCAGGGTTCAGCCCAAAAGTAACCTTTGCGGTCATAAGTGATCCTGAAACGCTGAATTCAGGTAAAAAGGGAGAGATTGCAGTAGAATATAAGAATACGGGCTCTGTTCCGGTCTATAATGCCCAGGCGGGAATCAATATTGTCGATCCCTTCACCAGTGAAGATGACCAGTCGTATCTTGGAACGATAGAGCCGGGAGATAATGCAACTGCCCGGTTTAAACTGAATGTAAATGGCGGAGCCACCATGAAACAATATGCTCTGGATTCAGAGATCAGGTATACTGATGTGAATCTGACCGAATATGTATCAGATCCAATCAAGGTCCCGGTACAGGTTACTGATTCATCCGGTGGAGATTTTATCCTGCCAGGATTCATTCTCATTCTTATCCTAATCGGTGGAGGATATCTGTATTACCGGCGAAAACAGATGTGACGGTGCCACCATGAATGAACCGTTGCGTACAAAGACCTGGAATCGTAAAAAATTAATCAGAATAATCCGGATGAGCCTGATGATATGCCTCATCCTTTCACTTAGTTCACTCTCCATATCTGCGGTACCGGTCCCGTTTGGTAAACCGGTATATGTAGCCACTATAACCGGCTCAAGCGAATTGGAACCTGGAAATATCACCCCTCTTACGATTTCAATCAGAAATACCGGTCATGCACCGGAGCTGATCCTGGACCCGGAAGACCCGGTTCTTTCAAGTCCTGCAGTTGGATATGGGGTTACGCTCACTCTTGAGCCGGGAACTGCCCCGGTTGATATTCCTGCAAATCCTTTCACCATTCCAATCCTCCCCCCTGATACCGGTGTTCCCGTTACCTTTCCGGTCATTGTCCCTGCTGATGCTACTGCCGGATCATATCATCTTGCTCTGCGTATCGATTCACAATACGCCCAATCGGTTGCGATGGCAGATCTCTCAAATGTCTTCACCTATGCAGATCAGAACCTGACCCTTCAGATTCCGGTGAGTGTGAAAAGCGTTGTCAGGGCCCAGGTAGATGAGATCTCCGTCTCTAATCTCTCACCCGGTCAGGATGGACGAATAACGGCAAAAATCAGAAATGTCGGACAGTATGCCCCGAAAGATGCTACCGCTGAACTGGTTGTGGAGCCACATGGTCTGCTCAGCCCCTACCAAGGGACCTACTTCCTGGGCACTTTTCCTCCAGGGGAAGAGCGAACGGTTGAGTGGCGGGCATCAGTGCAGGATATAATTGATACCACATCCATTCCCGCTTCTCTTATTATCTCCTATGAGGATAAGAACGGGATCTGGACCAGTTCACATCCGGTGGTAATCGGGATTCCTGTGGGGAAAGGCCCCAAATTTACCCTTACCTATGATAAACCGGTTATTGAACCGGGAGGATCAGTTTCGGTCAGGGTGGTTTATACCAATGTTGGAGATGCCCCGGCATATGATGCTGCTGCAAAAATTGTACCGATTGCACCGCTTTCTTCTCCACAGTCCAGTATTATTCTGGGAACCATTCTCCCGAATGACTCTGCAGAGGCAGTGTATGAGATTGATCTTGACAGTTCTGCATTGGTAAAACCGTATGGACTCCTTACGGATGTCAAATATCGCGGTGAGGATAATCTGATTACACTCTCTGATCCCATGCAGATAGAACTGGAAACAACTGCCCCTGGTGTGGCAGAGGTGCTTCTCTCCCCCTTATCCCTGGTAATTCTTCTGGGGATTCTCCTTATCGGAGGGTATTATTACATGAAACGAATGGGCAGGCTGGCCTGATGATTACTCTACAAAGAGGCTGACAATGTCTCTGGTTCATTGTTTTTATGAAAAAGTAGCAGATCTGGTCATAGCGAAACCTGCCGGTGTACTGCTCGTGATGGCCCTTCTGTTTCTTGCCTCATTTACTGTTATTGGCAATCTCTCCATGGATTCAGGCTCAGATATCATTCTTGCAGCCGATGATCCGTCGATGATATGGTACAATACCTACACCGATGATTATTCTCTTGAAAAAGTTGTTCTCCTCTATATTAATGCTCCACAGCCCCTGGATTACACGCTGCTCCATGATCTGCTGATTATGGAGAGAGAGTTCTCCCGAATTCCGGGTGTTATCGGGACGCAGACGGCAGCGGACGCTATCCTTGCGGCACATGGAGGAACTCTCCCCAAGACAAATGCAGAGATTACTACGGTTTTTCAAAGACTGCCAAAATCGGATCAGGAATCATTGGTGCCGGATTCCCTGCATATGCTCGGTATGATCACCGCCCGGGGTGATCCATCTGCACTCCTCTCTCCAATCCAGACGATCATTGACAGTGCGGTCCTTCCCCCTGGTGTCACGATTGAGGTTTCCGGAACCGACGCTTTTAATGACCAGATGCTGGATAATATGACAACAGAGATTGTTGTTCTTATCCTGGGTGCATTTGCCCTGATGTTTGTCGGCCTTTTCGTCTTATTTGATTCGGTCAGGTACCGCCTCCTTCCCCTGGTGTTTGTTCTTACCGCCCTTGTGTACCTGTTTGGTATTCTGGGGGTGTTACGAATTCCGATGAACATCGGCGCTATTGGTGCATTTCCTGTCCTTCTTGGTCTGGGGATTGATTATGCCGTTCAGTTCCAGTCGCGTCTGAATGATGAACTTCTCATCTCACCGCTTCCGGTAGCGATTCGAACCACTATCTGTAATACCGGGTACGCCGTGCTCAATGCAATGATAGCAACCGCTCTGGGATTCATCGTTCTCTTTATCACTCCGCTCCCGATTCTTACCGGATTTACGCAGACTGCAATAATAGGTATTATTTGTGCGTATGGAGTGACACTCTTTGGATTTCCTGCCCTTGCTATCCTGATGGACTATAAACCCAAGGTCATGGTTTCCGGTGGTTTCAATCTGTTTGATACATATAATCAGTTCCTATCTAAAATGGCTCTTCATATCGCCAGAAGACCGTTTGTTCTTCTGGTTCTCGTGATGATGTTAGCCGGAGTGGGAATGGTCATTGATGATCAGATACCGATTGATACCTCGGAAAATTCGATGGTTCCTCCTGATATGCCTGCAAAGGTTGTCATGGATAAAGTAACCGCAATGCTGGGATCACAAACTCCGGTTGAACTGCTTATTACTGCTCCGGATGTGACATCTCTTGATGTAATCCGATGGATGGACCGGTATGGAAATTTCATCCAGGATGTGTATCCTGATAAAATATTAGGGGTATCCGGAATTTCAAGCCTGATAAAGCAGTATAATAATGGCATTATCCCATATTCGCAAACCGAATTAAATCAGGTCATGGCGGTTATCCCGGCACATGAGAAACGGCAGTATCTTGATGGAATTACTTCCGGGCTTCTGGAATTACAGACCGTTGATCTCACCTCCCAGGAATCGAGTGATATGAGAAAGGTCATTCTTGATACCCTGGGATGGGTTGAGACTCCACCCGGACTTACCGTCAGGACGACTGGTGATTTTGAAATAAATGCGATTACTCTGGATTATATTGTGTATTATAAGCCACTCATGACCGCTCTTGCATTTCTGATGATCTTCCTCTTCCTGATTGTTGCATACCGGCACATTGTGGCAGTTGCTCCGCTGTTTCCCATTATCTGTGTAGTCGGATGGAATGCCGTTGTTATGTGGGTATTTTCGATTGATTACACGTTCATCACTGCATCACTTGGAGCAATTACCATTGGTGTCTCCTCAGAGTATACTATCCTGATGATGGAACGGTACCTGGAGGAGAAGGAGACCAGTCCGGATCCACAGACTGCTATTCAGAACGGTGTACAAAAGATTGGAGCATCGGTTACCGTATCCGGCCTTGTGACTGCATTCGGGTTTTCAGCCTTGCTTCTGTCGTCGTTTCCCATTATTTCAAACTTCGGGATAATGACGGTCATAGCGGTCGTGTTCTCCCTGCTTGGAGCGATTATCATCATGCCGGCAGTTCTTTCTATCATGGGTCGACTGGAGGAGTGGGTAATACACCGGAGATCATAAAAAATATACCCCCTTATCCTGATGATGGATAAACCATTACATATCAAATACGTTTCTCGAAGAAGATATGAGAAAATTAGATCATGATGATGGATGATCTTATTAAGAATCTGAAGTCAAAATGGCACACTTAGGTTCCATCTTTTTTTCCCTCGACGATAACCTTGAATCCCCCGTATGCCATTCGTTCGATGTCGAACGGCATTGTTTTGTCTGTCCAGGCAGGGTCATTCATCATGGGATCGTTCATCACCAGCATGTTGACTTTATCCCGGTGTTCTCTGGATTCGAAGATGATAAACGAGAAGATCACTGTCTCACCAGGTCTGGTATTTGCCATTTTTAAAAAAGTCGTTCCTGGCATATTCCCCGGTTCGAGGTCTTCTCCTACACATTCGAAGTACTCGAGTGCTCCGTGCTTCATCCAGATTTTTTCTCCCATCTTTGCCATCTCACGGTACTCATCGATCTTGTCATTCGGCACCGTTATCACAAACCCGTCGACATACTTCATACTTTCAAGATAGTGTTTCCGGAATAAAAGGTTGCGGGTTTATCATAGATTTTTTTATTTCTTCACCGGATATTTCTATAGAATGGGGAATGGAGCGATTTACATCCGGGTCAAGTCTGATATCATCAAGAGTGAGAGATTCTGTCTTTAAGGATATAGTGTATTTCGTCAAGGATGTGATACAGAAACGGGGCAGAATCTTATGCCCAGATTACCTCCTGGGAAATATAGGGGAGAATGTAAGGGGAACCGACAACCTTAGAGACAAATTCAACCTTTCTTGGAAACAAAGACTGGAGGTATAGTTCAAGATCAAGATATTTTTGATATTGTAATTTAATAATAATCCAACTTTGCCATTACCAACAAAATATGTGTCCTTAGTGATGTTTGAATCGACCAAAAAAAGAACCAATGAACTGGAGTCGAATGAAAATATCTCCTTTCCTATCGGTACCAATTTCCTCAGTGATAGCTGTATGAATACCTTAGTTTTCGCGATATTTCCGGAAACACAAGACGAAGGGTATCGAAATTAATAATCTATTTTGAGCCCTCATCAGCTACAAATTGCCGGATACCTTCAGCATGAAGTAGTCTCACGACCGGATCAACCGGGCTGTAGTACGTGCTATTCCCTCCGTTCCTTCAGTGAAAGAACACTTTACCGTGTCCTTGAAATCCTTGGTCCGAATCGTGATAATATCATCTCTGACATCCCGGATGTCCTATTTTTGAGGTACGATTTTGAGCATACCAGCATCAACAATGACCGAACCAGCCTGGTCCTTCATGGCAAATGAGGCCCGGATTGGAAAGTATGGATACGGTCGGGATCACCGACCCGATAAAACAGATCTCCGTTGGCGTTACAGAACTTTCCGGGCGATACTTATCCTAATTGGGATGATAATCGAACCTGGCAATCTCATTTATCAGACCCATTTCAAGAAGAGATATCAGCAGATACAACCGGCTGTGAATGGATCTCTGGTGATATTTGATACAGGAGCGATCAGGATCGCTGATACAATGTTGATCCGGGCAGATAATCTCCAATACCTCACCGGAAAGAAGCTCAACAAGAGCGATGACAAGATAACCGCTGAAATTGAAGCATATACTATTCAGGTTATTGATGAGGAATCTGGGATTCGCGGAAATAATATCGAGAAGCTGAATAGTACTAACTAATTTTTGTTCTCAAAAAGCTGGAATCCAGAGCCAGAAAAGTCGTCCGGGAGAAAAGGGAACAAACACCATTCAGGAGAATATCGACAAGAAATAGGCAAATAAACGATTCTTGATAAACAGTTTTCTTGTGGATGTGGACTACTTTATCAGGACGAAACTGATGGAACTCTCCGAAGATGGTGCCGTCAGGCTTCATGAAGGAAAGGTCATAATGGTGAGAGAGGGATATTTCTGCCTGAAATTTAGTAAGAATTTGACACGTACAAAAGCCCTTCTGACCTATCGGAAGAGGGACTCGAATGAAGATATTTTACTCCCTCTAGAACGAGATCTAGATAAACCATTGTGGGTATGGGCCGATAATTGTATTTACTGAGCGCTATTCATTGGATTTATTGTACATGTATTTGTCTCATTAATCCGATTTGAGATCCCGGAACTGAAGCATACGTCTAGAAATTTCTTAAAACGGTGCTATCGAATTTGACAGATACGGTTGATTCGTGGATGACGAAGACAAAATAGGACATTTACTTTTATTTTGATGCTATCAACATAATGATTTAGAACCATAATTGGGTGGTTATATGAAGTTTTGATGGGAAAACCTTCAACTGTCAAATACCATTTTCCGGTGAAATTCTGAGAAATTAGATTACGATAGAGTATGTTCTCAATGTGCGTCTGAAGTCGAAATGGGAACTTAGGTTATTATTCCATGGATTTAACAAGAAATAAAAATGTGTATTGGAAAATATTGAGTATTTCTTTCAAAAATTGAATTTCTGTATTAAATCGGAGAATTTCTTATTATTGTTTAATGAGAGTAATCCGAGATAGAACAAATGATCGGACAAATTCAGCCTTTTCTATCGCATCACGTGCTTCTTCTATGCTAGGAAAGTAAAATTCATCAGCGTATCGAATTTCCACAGCAAAATCAGTTAGTTCATCAATATTTTTATCAATAAGTTCACTAAAAGATGTATCGATAAGAATACAATCTCTAATAAGTCTGATTAGAGAATGTGTTTTGGGAATTTCAGTATCTGAGAAAACCAGGAATGCCTTCAGATATTTTTCAACGGTTTACTGAGCATGAAAACATATGGTATCAAGAGCCGGATCTTCGTGTTCAATTTCATGAGAGGCATTTTTTAAGTCACTATCCGCTTTTAGACACCATAGTCGAATTGTTTCAATATTATTGCTCATACCGGTAATCCTTCCCGTAAGGCATAGTATGAGATTCTACCTTTGTCGTTGTTTGCAGATAGGACTTCGTTTTCAGCCAGCAATAAGAAATCTGCATCAATATTAAAGTCAAAAATAAATCGTTTTCTGATTCCAGATATTATTTTTCGTTGTAAAGAATGTAGAATTTTTTCCTGAATGATTATTAAAAAATCCCAATCGCTCTCTGATTTTGCTGTTCCTAGAGCACGGCTACCAAAGAGATATACTGATGTGACAATCACATCTTGCTTTGCAAATTCTTCCCGAATTATATTCGACAGGGTTTCGACAGGAGGTATATTATTCATTTTAATATAAGATTTGATTATAGTAAACTAAGTACTCTTATTCAATTAAATAATATCTGGTTTGAGGGCTTGAGTACTAGCACATATATACCTTGCTATAACGAAACCCACCTCCAACACCTATTCCCCTTTCCTGGATTCGCTCCAACTCCCTGTCCTCTCAACCCACTTTCGAAACTCCCCCCCCTAATATTCACGAAAATACCTGGTCCTTCCAATTAACCGGATTACTAAGAATTCCTGGGATTTCGAGCTTAAACCGATCTCCGTTCGGTGGTAAGATACAGTTCATTCTCCAATCAATTTTTAAGGATTCGTTGGTATAACCGGGAGTAAATAGGAATGAGTGTGCATACTTAATCTGGGAATAAATTATGAGATATTCTGGGAGATGAGCGATGAAGACTGGAATGAAATCCTTCTCAACGAAGAATTATCTGATGATTTATCTCTACAATGTCAAGTTCAAAAGAGAAGTCAATGAATTATTTCGTTTTATTGAAAAAAGACAATTTTTTTTAGTCAAATAATTTTTCTCTATTCGTTTCTCATCTTCTCAATGATCTTTCGAATCTTCATATTAAGGTCAGGAAGATCATTTTTAATGACAGACCAAACTACGATCCATTTAATCCCAAAATATCCATGAATGAGTTTATCCCTCATTCCGGCTATAGCACTCCAAGGAATTTCTGGATGAGCATCCCGAATAGTAGGAGAAAGATTTTTCACCGCTTCACCGATTATTTCTATAGAACGGGGAATGGAACGACTTAAATCCGGGTCAAGTCTGATATCATCAAGAAGAAGAGAATCCGCCTTTAAGGATATATTGTATTTCGTCAAGGGTGTGATACAGAAACGGGGCAGAATCTTATGCCCAGATTACCTCCTGGGAAATATAGGGGAGAATGTAAGGGGAACCGACAACCTTAGTGACAATTTAAACCTTTCTTGGAAACAAAGACTAGAGGTATTGTTCAAGATCAAGAGATTTTTGATATGTAATTGAAACTGGATCTAGTTCAATAAGGAGATCGAGATCACTGGAATCTTTAGCTTCATCCCGTACCACAGATCCGAATAAACCCACATGTGTCACACCAAACCGGTCTTTCAAGTCATTGGCTTCCCTTTTCAAAATTGAAAGTACATCATCCCGTTCTGTCATTGGCATGAACCTCTTATTGTCGCTTATATGTGCTCAGAAATTGCTTTTCTCAGGCAGGTAAAAATAATTATTTTTCATCTTCTTTATAACTACTCATTGTGAATATGGATCTCTTCATGAATTATTCTTTTTACTAAAAATATATTCTTTGATTATTTCCCTTATACTTCCGTTCTCTTCACCCAACTCCGGAAATCGTTTCCCATAATATCCAAGCAAATTTACGGTTCTCTCCCCTCCCCGGACCACTATGGATTCCCGATGTGATGGAGATATCAGAAAAATTCTGTTCGGTGGCAAAGACTGGAATTAATATCTCTGGAATCCAGCTGGCAAAACCCAACTTGGACAATCCCTTTAATATCCCCGTACCATCTCAACCAACCTCCCCTGGTGTTCCAAAACTCACAACCAATCTCGTCCTCTCCATTATAGTGCATTGACAAACGTTATGGAATAATCGATTTTGGAAAAAGATTATTCCATAACGTGCACGCAAATCGCACTTCATTGTATTAAGCAAACTTTCTGAATTATTTCAGAAAGTTTCGCATTATACTATAATCTGAAAAAATACAAATTCCGATATGATGAAAAACTCAGACCGAATAATATCCAGTAGTTAATATCGAAATCTTATTCCTCCGAATTCTGTTGGTTTTATTTCCAATGCCACAGAAGAGGAAGACAAAATCACTTTATATTGTTAAATAACCTTATTTTCCGGTATAAGAGAAAATATATTTTTATTTTAAATTTTTAAAAATCAAAACAAAACATTTAATATCCTAAAAAATTAAGAAGCAAAAATGGGAAAAACATTAACTAATTTTTTATGTTGTTTAAAAAAAAATCAAATAGAGGCAAAATTATATTTTGGTGTCATCATTTTATCTTTCCTAGGAATTTATTTTATATTTATCTCTTTTTATTTTCAAAATGACAATGATTTATTATTTTTTGTTATCAATCATATCGGTATAGCTTTAATTGTGGGTGCCATTGTTGCACTCTTAATAGAAAAAGTAATTCACGCTAGGTATATGGAAATTTATGAGAAAAATACTGACTCTCTTTTTTCCCATGTTGATGTATTACAAGGAGCTATCAATAATGGTGTTGTGGATATTTTTTCAAGACGAGGAGAGAAGGGAACTCGAGGAAAGCAAAAAATATTCAATATTGTTGCAAAACAACTTTCGAAGAATGAAATTGGAGAAATTAAAATCATGGGAATATCAGGTTCAGACTTTTTTAAATCTAAACAAGATTATAGTGAAAGAAATTATTTAGAATTATTCGATGATTATCTAAATAATTCTAATCCTCAAGTAACAATTAAAGTTTTATTATTAAATCCTGATAGTAAAGCTGGAAAATTATGGACTAGTTTAGAACATTTGAGTCCATCACGAGAAAATATCGAAAAAGCTACAGGTATAATTCAAAAATTAACTGAAGGGTGTACTGATTCTCAAAATATTATTCAATATAGATATTATAATGAAATTCCTAGACATTTATTAATAATTACTTCAAACTACATTTTTATTGAACCTTATCCGCTATTTAGTGTAAGTATATCTGATGGTTCATTAGGAGGGAAATCTCCAATGATGGTCATTAGAAAGGGAAATGAGAGTGATAAAATTAATGAAGGATATTCTCGATGGAATAAGACATTTGATTATTATTGGGAAAACAATGGAGGATTAATTGAAAACTAAATCCAAACCGATAAAAAATGAGTCGAAACTTGATCGGCTGTAAGAAAAGATAAATAGGAATTCAATGGACAGATTAGATTCTGCTAACCTTACTTAATAATTCTCAATCTTTTATGTTGGGACTACTTTATCGGATACAATTATCTAACTAACCCAACGTTGCTACCACCAAAAAAAAAAAATGTGTTCTTTGTGATGTTTGAATCGGTAAAAATGCAAACAAAACTAAGAACCAAAGAAGCTAAGCCGAATGAAAATATCTCCTTTCCCATAAATACCATTTTCATTGGTGATAAGTAATACTCCTGAGTTTTCGCGATATTTCCAGAAAACACAAGACAAGGGGTATTCCTATCAACAATCAGTTTCGATCACTCATCAGCTACGAATTCCCGGATACCTTCAGCATGAAGTGGTCTCACGACCGGATCAACCAGCCTGAAGTACTTGCTGTTCCCTCCCTCCCTTCAGCGAAAGAACGCTTTACCATATCCTTGAAATCCTTGGTAATTATTTCAATGAAATCATCTCTGACATCCGGGATGTTCTTTTTTTGATGTATGATTTAGAGCATACCAGCATCAATATAGACCGGACCAGCCTGGTCCTTCATGGCAATGAGGCCCGGATTGGAAAGTATGGATACAGCCGGGATCACCAACCCGATAAAACAGATTACCGTTGGCGTTACAGAACTTTCCGGCCCGATACATATCCCAATTGGGATGAAATCGAACCTGGCAATCTCAATAATCAGACCCATTTCAAGAAGAGATATTAGCTGATACAACCGGCTATGAATGGATCTCTGGTGATATTCGATAAAGGAGCGAACAGGATCGCTGATACAATGTTGATCCGGGCAGATAATCTCCAATATCTTACCGGATAGAAGCTCAATAAGAGCGATGACAAGATAACCGCTGAAATTGAAGCATATACTATTCAGGTTATTGATGAGGAATAAGGTATTCTCGGAATTATTATCGAGAAGCCGAATAGTAGTAACTAATTTTTGTTCTCAAAAAGCTGGAATTCAGAGTCAGAAAGGTTGTTCATGAGAAAAGGGAACAAAGGTTATTCCGGAGAGTATTGACAAGAAATTGGCATATAAAGGATTCAGGATAAACAGTTTTCTTGTGGATGTGGACTACTTTATCCGGACGAAACTGATGGAAACCTCCGAAGATGGTGCCATCAGGCTTCTTGAAGAAAAGTTCATTATTGGGAGAGAGGGATTTTTCTGCATGAAATCGAGTAAGAATTAGAGATGTACTAAAACCCTTCTGACTTATCGGAAGAAGAGGACTCGAATGACGATAACTCTATGAGGAACGAGATTGAGATAAAATCATTGTGGGTATGGACAGATAACAGCATTTAACGAGCACTATTCATTGGGTTTATCACACAGGATTTTGTCTCACTCATCCAGTTTGAGATTCCGGAACAGAAATACATGTCACCAAAATTTATCAAAACGACGTTATTGAATTTGACATGAATTATTGATTCGTGGATGGGGAAGAAAAAGAAGTACATTTACTTTAATTTTGATACTGTCAACACGATGATTTGGGACCTTAATTGGGTGTTTCCATGATGTTTTGATACGAAAATTTTCAACAGTCAAATACAATTTCTCGATGAAATTTAGGAAAAATTTTATCTCGATAGTGGATGATCTCAATGTGTTTCTGAAGTCAAAGTGGCTATATTAGGTAAAAAAATTTATGAATAGGGGATAATTAATTTGAGATGTAATAAATCGATTTAACTCGTTAACTTACCATTAATTGCATAAATTAGGGTCAATTAATTGGTAAATTGATGGATAATTTCTAATGTTTAAATGTGTGAAATAATTGTCATTTTTAGAATAATTACAATTAAGGTCATATATGATTGTGATTCCATCAATTGTTTCTATCTCTAATGTTCCTGGTTTTCTGTTACTTTCCAAATTTTGTGGGTTTAAACGTATAGATTTTATTTCACTATTATATGGTACTTTATATTTGTCTGATGTCACTACATTTATACCTTTTTTGACGAGATGGGTGAGAAAATCATTTTTTTCTTGATTTGTACTGAGTAAATTATAATCATCATATATCGTTGAGGTAGTCCATTCTTCAAGGAAAAAATAATGAATAAGGCTTGGTGATAATTGCAGCAATAGAATTATCGGGAAAATGATTCGCCAATATTCCCATCCTTTATCGCCATAATGTGTATCAATGAAAGAAGTATTCTTTTTCATAGAATTAAGGAAATCTTTAGAACTTTCAGAAAATTTACAGTGATTTTTTTGATAGGTTAGCGATATAATTCGTTCAAGAATTTTATATTTATTTTTTATTTTGTTATCAATAACCTCATTTTCAATTTTTTCCTTTTCAATTACTAGAATTGGAAATGTAAAAAATTTACATGGTCCTGGAAATCTGTTTTCTGAATTAAATTCTATCCATTTTTTAAATTCAATTGAGTATTCTGAAAAATTTTTAAATGCTAAATTAAATTGACTAATGGCGTCTTCTGCATATTCTAGTTCTCTTAATAATCCATTAGTTTCATGAAATAGTGCTGAATATTTATCGATAACATAATCTTCATCAGAATGAAACATTTTTTTCTTATATTGTAAACATTTATTCTGTAAAGTTTCTTTAGATTCATTTTCTGAAATAAAGGAGATACCCCACTCCTTTTCTTTTTTTAATTTTTGAAAATCTCTTTGAATTAGGATTTCTCCCTCTTTCGCTCCCCAATCATGATATGGAACGAGGCGGTGAATATTCCCACCTTTATCTTGGAGAACCCGTCTAATTGAATTAGCGTTAATCCATTCCTTCATATAATCAGAATTGAGATAGTAGGAGTGTTCCCAAGGTGAAACATGTATGAACATTAAGCGTAATATTTCGATGAATCCTTCGAATGAATTATTAAAATAATAATGTGGCGTTTCTTTTCCTTGGCGTCTTGCTTTTATTAAAATAAATTTGAGAATTCCTTTTCTCTCTAATTCTTCACATTTTTCTATTGCTGTATTCTTACAGATTTTATTTTTAACTCTTAATTCTGTCTCAAAGTCTTCTATATATTCTTGAAAGTGATTTAAGTTTTCAAGCAAATCCGATTGTAATGTATATAATTCCTCATGAATTCGGATATTATAGGATATATTGAAATAGCAATGTTTTCCTTTAAGGAAATTATTAAGTAAATTGAAGAAGTTTGGGAGAAATTCTCCCTCTAAATCCAATGGATATTCTTTTGCATTGAGAATGATATTTAAATATTTTTTATATTGATTTAATCTATTTTTGATTCGCTTATCAATATCTAACTTTTTAAAATCTCTCACCATTTGAGAAGGATATGAATAAAATGACTGTTCTGGATTTTCAGCTCCAATATTCACTCCTAACCCATTAATATCAAAACCCTTTTCTGAATAATATGTGCAACAGGCATAGTACCAAGCAACTTGCCATTCAAGATCATAATCTTGATTTTTTACGAAGAAATATGGATCCTTTGTATCTCCTACTCCATGGATGTACATTTTTGTTACGCGTTCAGTAGATATAGAATAATTAGACGCGATATTAGTATTTATTATCCTGAGAACTGAATAATATTTTGGATTGAATCTTAGGGTCTGATTCGTCCATGAGGGATATATTTGACAAAAAAAATAGATGCATCTGCGGCAAAGAGAATTCAATCTCATGCAGATAAAACTGGAACAAATCAGAAATTTAAAGCAAGAGTGATGAAGACGGTTTCAAAAAAGTGAGGTATAATATGGGTAAATTTGGAGGCAATTTAGCTAGGAGTTCAAGTGAATATAAAGCAGCAGCAGATAATCATGCAAATCAACTTAATCATGAACATCCTGAATATGAACATTCTAGAGAAGCTGGATCAGGAAACAAAGAATAAGACTTGAATATTAGATGAATGGATTATTTTTTTTCTACCCTATATAATATTATCTTTTCTCCATTCATCGAAGGCACCCCCCGATTCATCCCATTCAAACTCCCTAGCAGATCAAAAGTCTTCGTACAATTTTGGAAATCGCCTCCCCACCTTTCTAGGTAAAATCTCGGTTCTCTCCCTTACCCGTGCTTATAAGGATCTCGATGTGATGTACAAACAAACCGAATTCCTTCCGGTGGCAAAAAAAGAACCAACAATCCCGTATTTCGGCTGCCAAAAACCCGTACAACCATCCTATAGTCCAACCCCCTCTCCAACACCTCTCGTTCTCCTCCCTTCAACCCCCCGATCATCTCAATAAATCTACCACGTAATTCCCAAACTCAGTTAAACACCCGTCATTTCCCCCCCTTCCCGCATTCCTCTCCCTACAATTTCACGAACTTCCCGGTCCTCTCCCTTCACCTAGTTCTTACGATTTCCGATGTAATGTAAAAACAAACCGAACAACGTCCGGTGGTAAAAATACTGCATCTTATCCTCCATTTCTAATGGTTTCGAGGGTAGATCAACTATTTAAAGCTAAATATAAGTGATATTCAATTTTTAATGAATAAAATATGAATAGAAAAAGTGAATTCGAAATTTACCATTTATTAATTTAAATGGCGAAATATTCAAGAAGATTATCTATTTTTTGTCGAATGTTATTTTTCATAGTCTTAATTAACAATGGTGATTAAATTTAATTAAGCGATTAAAATGAATTACAAAATAAAAGATGAAATAACATGTCCAAACTGTGGAAAATCAAAAACCTTTTATGATGAAGATTGTTTAAACAATTATTATATCTGCCCCAATTGTGATAACGAAATCGAAAATTCCAAACAGCGTTCGAACACAAAAACCTTTGCTGAAAATGTTGGTGTGTTAAGAGGAACAAACTATATTATTGATGATGGTAAGATTTGGATTGATTCAAATCAATTGGAAAGTAAAATTAACTATTCACCGATACAATTAGAATTTTTAATAAAGTCTGATGTTATCGCATTTAAACATATTAAATATAGTATAGATTGGATTGAATTCAATAAATATCGGCAAATCAGCGTGAAAAAGATGTCATCTATCATTCATAAATCTGAAGATACTATTCGAAAATATATCCGAGATGGAAGAATTAAAGCTGAAAAAGTGAAAGGAAAGTGGATAATAAATCCGTAAAAGTTTAAAATACGAAAACATTTCCCTCCTTATCCTTTAATTCACCTTTCCAATCAGACGGTTCCCAACCAATTTCTTTTACGAATATTTTACACTGCTGATAAACTGCTTTTTGACCGGATAATGGTGCATAATAAATTGAGGTTTCCCCTACTTGCTCTTCTTTTTTCAGTTTATGTGACTCAAATGACAAAAAATCAGGATATTGGGTTACCAACTCTCTAAATTTATCTCCAGATTCTTTATACATGATATACAAAGTAGCTGCGTACAAACCTTTCCAAGATTTGAAATTATATTCTCTAGAATTTATTGCATATTTCCTCTTTTTAATCGTAATTGAGACTAATTGGTCTCCCTCTTGAGGAATTCTTAGCGGCGCAATTATCGGAGTTCCGCCTGGCCAAATAAGGATACAGTAATCTGATAACTGACAAGACCGTTTTTTAATGTCAGAATCTACCCAAGTTTTTACTTGATTAAAATAGGAATTTAAATTATACCCATCACACTTTGTTAAATCTACCATTTTTTGAGAAAAAATCTTTTGACCTAATTTTGAGTTAAAAGAATTGCTAGTTAATGTGAGATTCCCTAGTGTGTTGCAAGAATGAAAATGAGATTCTTTATAATATTCGCCAATATTCGATTTAAGATATGGTTCCCAATCAGTATTTTCGATTTTTTGAGGCATAATATGTTCAACTGAAATTTTACTTTCATCTGGATTAAAAGTAAACCACGAAGCCTTTTGCGAAATATGTTCTTCTATTGAACATAACATTAATTTTGCAAGATTCTTACTTCCTCGAGAATATATTGGAACAATTGGTATCTTTACTCGGAGAGCTTCATCACCCGGTAAAACATTCATGAACTTTTTCTCAATTTTGTCAAAATTTTCTGTGGATATCGGAGTATCAATTAATTTACATAATTCAGAAAAAAATGATGTGTAATTTGGCATATTCTCATCACAAAAATATCCTCGAATATAAAATGATTCTATCAGATGAAGAACATGTTCAAATTTATTATCAATTGATTTTGGTTGGTTTTTTGAATACTGACTTAATAGATTTAATAAAAATGGAAGATATTGATCCCCAGATAAGTATCTGAACTTTTTAAGCCTTAATGCAACTTTGTTTGTAAATCTTGAAGCATCATATATGTTTAAAATATCATCATAAATTTCTGCAGACTTTTTCAATTCAGATAAAAATGAACGAATATAATCCTCTCTCTCATTAATAGGAATAGGATTTATTTTTTCTGTAATGTATGAAAAAATATTCTGAATATCTTTTTCACCATTCTTCATCAGGAAATATCTTGCAAAATCTGGAAATTTTTTAAGATCGTTGCTAAATAGATATTCAATAGGTTTCCAAAATTGATGATACATCGGAATCATATTATTCTCATCGATAAAGGTCAAAATATGGATTCTAAAATGATCGATATCTTCGAGAGAAGTCCCGGTAGAATTCATTGTCCTAAAAATAGTAGGAGCATCATCTGAATTTTCAATGGTGAGCCATACTACCTGAAACCGTGTAAGTATTGAATTTATGAATTTATAAGGATCAAGAGAATCGTCTAATTTATTAGAAAATTTATTATAACAATCGATTACGTTGCTATTGGTTTCGGTTGGAATTGGTAATTCTGATATAATATCTGATAAATATTTTTCATCTTGAAGAGCCAATTCCAGTCGTTTTTTGTGTTGTACACAATCAATGCCCTCACAATTAATCTTTAACAGTTGATTTACTTTTGAAAAAATATTCTCATCATTATGAAAAAAATCTCTAATCGCTGCTAATAACAAAATTATAGTCGTTATTCGTTGTTGACCATCAATAATATCATGTTTATGAGAACCTTCTGAACTTTTAATTAGTTTTAATGCGATAGTCCCAAAAAAGCATTTTGGATATTTATTTGATGTTCCACTAATTTCATATTCATATTGTTGAATTATTGAATACCACAATGCCTCCCATTCTTTACTTTTCCATTCATATCTTCGTTGAAATATTGGTAATGAGAAATAGTTATCTGAAGCGAATAATTTTTCGAGTGGTACGACCCCGGCATGCATGCAATTCTACATTTATCTATTGCATAAATAAACTATTTGAATTGTTTTTGATTACCGCCCCTCGTATCTTTAATTGTTGGAGAGTTTTTCACATATATCAATTACAATTTAAGTTACTAATAGAATTAGTACCACTCTTCACTTAAAATTGAGGGTAATTTCTCTTGGAAATGATATTGAAAAATTAGAGACGACAGACACTAGAGTTTAAGCTTTAAAACTTTAATATAAAAATTAAAAAAATTTCTCCATCTTTATCTGATATTTAGCAATTTAAATAATTATGATTATTATTAATAAAAACATTCAATGAATTTATAAAATGCTGACAACTCGTTATCATCTTCAATGTTTTTAGTAAAATGTTCTGGAATGTGATTAGGAAGATTATACTCTTTTAGTAACTGTTTGAGGTATTCAAAAATCTCAATCCAAATTTGTTTTATTTCATTTTCATCCTCGATTATATCTGGTATAAATTCATGCAATTGAAAAGTTATTGAGGTAAAATATGGAAAATTAATACTTAAATCATTGAATAATGTTTCAAATGTTATTTTTTTTGCAATTTCTTTATCAATTTTTGCTATTAATAAAATTGCTTCTATTTTCAACCCATCATCAATTGGAAATCCATATCCTCCCCATTCACAGTAATGGATAGCGTTTAATGCGGTATCTCTTGCTCCTTCATAATCTTCAAGATCAAATAATCTTTTTGCAATAAGAATGCTCAAATCTGAATTATTATTTATTAAATTTAACAAATTATAAATTTCCTCTCTTGAATATGAATAAATTATTTTTTCTGCTATGGGTTTCCATATTGATTTATATTTTAATTCACCAATTTTTTCGATAAATAATACTGGTTCAATCGGGGTCTGTAATAATTCTAATGGGATTTTCTCATCAAGAAAAGAAGATGATTTATTTTCTAATTTTACCAATTCTTGCAATTTATTCTCATTCAATTTGAAAATTTTAGGATCTATCGATAATTTGTTTAACATTTCTGCAATCGCAAGTTTCCAATGGATTTTTCTAGAAAAGTCAGAATAATCATCAACAAATTCTAAAATATACCTAATGTACTTTTGATATGACGTTGGATTTTCTTTGATGCATCTAACTATAAAATTTTTGTAACTATTCAGTCGGCTTAGGCTAATGCAAGATTTTGAGAGAGTAACGACTCTCCACTAATATCTTTGGTTCTATTTGGTGACCATGGAAAATTATGAAATGCTGAAACAATTCCTTCAATAACATTAATTCCATTTTTTCTTATAGTTGAGATGTAACTTCTGATCAGAGCAATCGCACTGGCTGTATCGAAGCTTCTAAATCCACCTGATATTTTCATTTTTACCTTCATCATACGAATATCTCTCTCGGCCTGATTATTGTCGAATGGAACGAGAGGATCATTTATAAATCTCAACACACTCTCTCTCCACTCTTTTAGCCTTTCGAGTAAGTTTCGTACAAATCCCTTTTTCTTCCTGCCCCTTTTTACTTCATCTACAACCGGTGGAGGATTTTCATCCAGTCCTATCTGTATCAATTCATCGTATGACTCCATCAGACTGGTACGAATGATTGGAGGAATAGGAACCCCAACTCCATGAAATATCTCTTTGTTTTCTTTTGCCCCTAATAATAACTCAATAAGATCATAAGGCCATTTTTGAGAGGTTTCTTCTTCAACCCGGATGAGTTCTCGGATAATATGAGCACAACAAAAACTGTGTTCGCAGGAATAGGAAAGATAAGGACCCCAGAAATCATGAACACTAATCCCATGAAATTCAGGAAGGATTCCAATATTATCCATTCCTTCTTTACCTCTTTTTCTCTGAAGGGAATAATGAGTTAGGTTAGGAGTACAGGTCACATGAAGCCAATGAAGTTTTCCTTCTACTCTGACTCCAGTTTCATCATTATGGATTACGGGCTCATTTTGAAGAACGTTTACAATATCATCCTTAAATGATTGTAATTTCTTCGCTAGATTGTGAGTTAAATTTACGATTGTTCCAGGACTAACAGAAAAACCGAAAAGAACTGAGCAGATTTCAGTTACTCGTTCATAAGGGATTAATTGATGATGAGAAAAATAGGTCAGATAAGATTTGACTCTGGATCCATATTGAACTGGATGTGTAACATCTTCGGGAAAATCCCCTGATGTTTTTAAACCACAATGAGGACAGCAGATAGTGAAAGACTGATGTTCTGTTATCTCGATTGTGGGAGGAGGGGGAAGATCAAAAACCTGTCTTTTTTCAATGCCGAGTATTTTTCCAGAAACAAGGCTATGTCCACATTTGGAGCATTCATGAGGTTTATGATATTCGATATGATCTGGATGAGGACTCTGCCTTAAGGTTGTCCCTTTATGGCCGGGTTGACCTCCCGGATATTTCTTTCGAGAATCTGATTTATTTCGATTCTTTTTAGCATACCCATCAGAAGATGGTGGTTTTCCGCTATTTCGACTATTGAGGTTTAGCCTGGATTCGAGTTCTTTGACTCTGGATTCTAATTGATCAATTCTTTCATGTAGGTGAACAATATATGCAATTACTTCAGGAGGACATTCAAGTATTTTGGCTTTGAGTTCTTCTGGAAAGTCCATTTGATAATTTAACGTTAATAGTCATTATAAAAAGATCTTTCGGTAAAAATGAATTTTTAGAAGAAGAGGACTAATATTAGAGTAGGTTTTCAGATGGACGGGATAAGGGCGCTGAGACCGGCTGAATAGTTACAAAAAAATCTAATTTTTTCCGAAAAGTATATATGTATTTCAAATTATATTGAATCTAAGGCAGATGAGAATAAATCTGAAAATTAATGCTCTTTCATTTAAACATACTCTCTCATCGTTACATTCATTTCAAAATTCTCATCTGACGATATCTTTTTCTGGTTTTAATTTAGGAGGAATTTCATGAGTTTATCAATAAAAAACCAAGGTCTTATTCTGAAAACAGTTATTGCAGCCACAATCATTCTCATAACAGCATGTGGAATCTGCTATGCTGAGGAATCAAACGGAACAGAGTCCTCAACCGTAGAGAAAATTGAAGTCTATCATTTCCACCCTACAAATGGATGTTATACCTGTACAAATATGGGAAATAACGCTGAAGACGCTGTAAAGACATACTTCCCGGATGAACTGGAAAGCAAAAAAATCGTCTTTGGTCATATAAATTTTCAGGACCCGGCAAATGCTGAACTGGTAAAGCAGTACGAGGTAACGGGATCTTCATTGATGATTGGTGTCTATGATAAAGACGGTTTTCATAAAGAAGAGAATATTAAGGTCTGGTACCTGGCTGGCAAAAAAGATGAATCCATGACATATTTAAAAGAACTTATCGAAAAGCGCTTTGCCGGTGACTTTTCTGAATAAATAATTTTCCAGAATTGTGTTCTGTTATGTTTTCACACAACTACTCCCGGATCACACTGATATCTGTCCTTATCTTTTCCCTTCTTTCACTCATTGTTGTTTCCCCCTCTCTTGGAGCAATGTATGCAGTGAATGGAAGTGAAATCAGTCCTGACAGTTTATCTGACCTGATCCGATCAGATCCCACGTTACTATCCGGCAACCTTCCCCCAGGCCAGGTAATATTTTTCTTTAACACTCATTGCGGAGCATGTCATGATGCTATGGCATTTCTTGATGGATTTGCCCCAAATCATACTGAAATGACACTCCTCAGGTATGATCTTTTTAATAGTACTGAAAACCGGACCATTTTTGAAAGTTACAAGAAGAAATACAACCGGAATTTTCTTTCGGTCCCTTCTCTCATTATCGGAAATATTTCTGTTGAGGGAGTTCAGGACATCAGTAATCACCTGGAAGAACTGTTAGTTCTTCAGAAACAGCAGAGTGGATCCTCTAATCTCTTTTCCAATATCTTTACATCCCCGTCTCTGACTCCGGATTCACCATCCGATGAGATCCCATTGTTGCTTATCATCGGAGCCGGGCTTCTTGACGGGATTAATCCCTGTGCATTTGCGGTCCTGGTATTCCTGCTCGTTTACCTGATGGCACAAAAAAGCAGGAAAATGATGCTGACTGCCGGCCTTGTCTACACTGGAGCAGTCTTTATTTTCTATTACCTTTCAGGACTTGGTATCTTTACGATTATCCAGACTACAGGCGCTACAACCATCTTTTCATTCGTTGCCGGATGTATTGCCCTCATTGCCGGTCTGATAATGGTTAAGGACGCTCTCTTTCCAAAAGAGAAGCCGACACTCGGGATTCCTGCATCCCAGTCAGGTCTTATTAACCGGGTGATGAAACAGGCAACCATTCCGGCAGCATTTATTCTAGGTATTCTTGTCGGGATGTTTGAACTTCCCTGTACCGGAGGGATTTACCTCTCTATCATATCGATGATCTCAATGAAATCGAATATGACCCAGGCACTTGGGTACCTGTTTGTCTACAATATTGCATTCGTCCTTCCCCTGCTCATAATTCTGATACTTGTCACCTTTGGACTTCCACCAGAACGGGTGAATGAGTGGCGACTCGAACAGAGGAGATTACTCCGGGGAATTATCGGTCTGGTCCTCATTGGCTTTGCGGTCTTCATCCTGTATGAAGTCCTTGGATAATTTTTTTGATGTTATCTGAAGGAATATCCGGTTTCTTCTCTCCACTTTTTTGCCATCATCTTAAGAACGGTATGATCCATCGTTTCACTAAGCCGGTAAATCTTATGGTTTGACCGGTAATACGTCTCGATAATCCCACTGTCCCGGAGTATTTTTAGATGGTTTGAGATAGGGCTGTGAGTTTTTTCCAGGTTCCAGATCAACTCGCAGACACAATGATCACGGAGACAAAGCATAAGAAGGATCTTTAACCGTATTGGGTGACTCATGAGATGACAGAGCTTCATGAGGGTATCGGTAGCCGGATGGATAAGTGCCTCTGATTCATGGCGCAGCTCTTCTTCCCAGTCCTCACGTAAGGCACAATCAGATGGACAACACCGAGTAGATGACATATTCCTCTTCTCAATATTCTTGTGTTCAGTATGAAATAATATCGATACGATCTCAGTAAAACCTGAAATACTCCTTTTCCTTTTTCATACTACTTAAAACAACTTTAATCTGGTTCAGATGACTGAATATGAATTGGTAAAAATTTCAAAGGTTACGGGAGTCTGTGGTCTTTGTGAAGAGTATGCAGAAAAGAATTCCACCAGTCCAGCAAAGGTCGCCGTCATGTCATGCGAAGGAGCATGTGCACGGGGCGAGGTTGCCAGACGAGCGGCAAATATCCTGGCTCAGATCATTGCTCCGGAACAGACCGTCCGTATCTGTCTTGGTGGAGCCTTCACAAAGGATACCGGCCAGAGAAATCTCGTTCGGAGAGCAGGGAAAGTGATTGCTATAGAGGGATGTTTTATCGCATGTGCTTCACGGATGATGGAGGGAGTCCTTGATGATCTCAATCCAACCGTGGTTCTTGCAGATACGATATATCCTGAATCACTGCCTTTTGGGATGAATGAAGTATCAGATGAACTATTTACAACATATGCAAAGCAGGTAGCCGAAGATGTTCAAAAGAATCATCTCCGGGCCTGAAATTTTTTTGAGAAACTGAAAAATTAGTGTTTTACTCCCGTCACCAGGTAAAAGACAAGAGAGGAAAAGAACGAATGAGAATTTTCTGCATCATATAAATCAGATAACAGGGCTTCGCTCTCCTCCGGGGTTATTATTTCAGATTTCGTCACCAGTGAGATGGTATTCTCAAGATCAAATACTTTATTTGCAATATTGAGATCAGTGATGGTAAGGACGATCGGTTTCATCTCTATATGATGAAGATCTGCATTCACACATGCAGAGTATAATGATTTACCTACCCACCCCGAGGGTATGTGTCCACACCAGAAATCTATGATTTTTCGGGTTACTTTCCGGTCACCAGGCCAGATACCATAGGTATCCCAGTCTGGTTCAAACATTACTACCGTACCTGATTTTCGAAGGACCCGGGTCATCTCCCTGATTGCATCAGATGGGTTTTTGGTATGTTGTAATACCCGATCAGTCCTGACTCCATCGAACATGCCATCTGAAAACGGAAGATGCATGGCATCACTCATCACAAAGTGAGGAGATGCAGAACCTGAATATTGACCTGATTTCGCGGAAATGAGCATGGTTTTACTTACATCGATACCAACTACCCGGCCTTCAGGTCCGGAAAGTCCTGCCATTACCCATGCATCAACACCGTTTCCACATCCGACTTCAAGAATTGAGGCTCCAGGGCACACGTTTAATTCCTGATAACTCTGTTTTTTGCATTCCTGGAAAAAGGGTAGCGAATGAATGAGATTAAGGTACTGAACAAAGGATTTGCTATCTGTTGTAGTATCTACGCGAGCAAATCCTGACGAAAATGACTCCATAATATATCACGACAATGAATGAGGTTTTACATTGGATAGGAGAAAAGATGATAGTATGCATTCCCCGTATTCAGAAAATACAATGATGAACAATCAGGAAGTTATCTTCTCTGCAAACCGGGATATCTGATCAAAGGAAACTTCCCCATGAGGATCACGATTGATACCCAGATCTGTTGCAATTACCGTCTTTGAGTAGCAAACTCCGGATTTTTCAAGCACTTCACAGGCACAACAATCTTCGCTACCAACAATTGCCCAGACCGGTCGGTTAGTACCAGGGTTATGAACTGACTTTCCTTTCTCTGCTTTCATCCAGGTGTACATACCAGGAAACCGACGAATTAGGTGCATGGCTGCCTGAGTAGTCAATTGCCCGACATTACAAAACCCGGAGCAGGTTGCCAGAACAACCGGGCCGGATGAGGAGGAATGATGATGGGATGACATCATCGCTCCTGGTCCTTCATCCACCGGCAGTACCGGGAATTTCCGTTAGATTCCTTCCTCTTCCAGTCCCGACACATCGTCCGGAAACAAGTCTCTTTCTCCTGATTCTCCATTGTTTTTCTCCACTGTTGCATGTTGCAAAATCCCATCCGGGGCATACAACACATCATGATGATGCATAGGATTCCAACAATCAGAAATACTCCAATAGGGAGAAAAAACCATAGTAATGCTACCATACAATGATATCAACAGATAACTGGTTATAAGGCAAAGTCGGATCTCAGTTTTTTGTGAAATGGTTAGATCCAGGTTCCCCAGAGTTTGTTATAAAAGACCGTACCCGGAGAGAAGAAAGGATGGATGTCCTTTCAGAAAATAAATTGTTGACTTTTATCGATCAGGTGATAATCCCAACATTCGCAAGGAACTGAAATAAGAAACCGGCAAGGATTGCGACCCCGAGCACGGTAAAAACAAACGCTGCAACCAGCCTCTTTTCAAAGATAGAAGCAAGAAGCGTTACTTCGGGTATACTTGCCCCGGCGCCACCGATAATGAGAGCCATGACCGCACCGATTCCCATCCCTTTATCAAGGAGAACTGCGCTTATCGGAATTATTGTTTCCGCTCTGATATACATCGGTACTCCGATGACCGCCGCAACTGGAATTGCGAGTGGATTGTCAGGTCCGGCAACAGCTACAATCAGATCTTCCGGAATAAAACCGTAGATGAATGCTCCTATTGCTACACCAAGGATTAAGTAGGGTATGACCTGTCTGAATAGTGAAAAGGCAAAAGTGAGTGCCCGGGAAAACCTGGTTTTGTGAATTGAATTATTGGTATCTTCGCATTCACAACAACATCCCTTCTCCAATGTTACCGCTTTCACATATCTGCCATATCCGGCACGTTCAAGCAAAATACCCGATAATACGGCGATAGAAAATGTGATTGCTGCATAAATCAATGTCGGGACAACTCCAAACAGTGCCAGAAGTAGGAAAAAGATAACCGGGTTTAAGAGCGGTGATGCTATCAGAAACGAGTACGCAATGCCAAACGGGACACCTACATCAAGCAGTCCGACCAGGATCGGGATGGTTGAACAGGAACAAAAGGGAGTAAGAGCACCAAAAAAGGCTCCGAAAATATTTCCCATTCCCCGGTGTTTACTTGTGAGAACCGTTCTGATTTTTTCTTCCGGAACATACTCACGGATGAGACCTACGAGAAAACTGATTCCGATGAACAGAATGACCAGTTCTACGGTAATGATAACAAAAAACTGACCGGCAGTGACGAGATCATTAATGGCAGTCATATTCATCACCACTTGTCAAACGCGTATTCAATTTTCGATTCAATACGTTATCGGTCATTTGGGCACAGCACAGGAGCCCAATGTGGAGTTTGTAAAATGTCATGATATCTGGGGATACAGATGTGAAGATCTACTATGCAGTGCTACCGGCTAATTCCGGAATTTATGAGTGAAAAAAGGAAGGTGGATCAGCACCCCAGCCCATACACCATTGACAGAGAGCCACGATAATTACCACATGTAATTCAAATAAGAATGAAATTACTATTGACATGCTCGTTATTTATACATGCCTGTTTCATATTTGTTTGAACCACTCAGGAATTCAGCATGAACTAAAAAGGTACACAACCAGAGGTATCAACGGGTTCAGAATCTCAATCACCTAAGGTTGAGGCAATTCTTACTATTGATGCCAGGGGTCAGGTCCTCATCCCGAAAGATGTCAGAGAGCAGGCACAAATGAATGTTGGTGATAAACTCGCCCTTATCTCCAACAATCATTAAGGGAAGATCTGTTGTCTTTACCTGATTCCGGTGAATGATCTCTCCTCCAAGACAACTAAACTGATGCATCACATCCTATCTGAATAGAGAATTATCTGAACATCCATAATTCCTATCGAGGATCAGAAGGTTCAATAAAATTTTAGGTGCTCGGGGAGCAATACTATTCATGGCAGAAAAGAAAGGTTTCATGGAACGAATATTCGGTAAAAAAGATTCACCATGCTGTTGCTGTGGTCCGAAGATTGTTCCAAAAGAAGGTTCATGCTGTTCTTCCGAAGAGAAGAAAGAAGAGAAAGAATGATTCCTTTTTTTCATATTGGTTCATTCCATTTCTTATAATAGGGAAACAGGAAAGAGCAATTGAATTATCACCACCAAGATACACGTGGTAATCCCTATTACGATTTGGGGAAGCGTATAATAGGTGAATATCTTTTTTACCTCGTCACCTGTTTCCCGATGGAGCAGCCAGAAATACGGGTCGGTGACAAAACACATCACTCCGGCTCCTGCAATGATGAATAAAATAAGGATATCGGATTCATCAACGCGGGAATACTTGTTTCGGCGAGGAGTATAGCAATAGAAAAGATATGAGATATCTATATATCAGGTAGTTCTTTCAAAATGGAATTAAAAAATCCGCGCAGGCATTCCAAATTTATTTGAGATAGGTATTGTTATATAGTTCTAAGATCCACTTCAATAAATGTTGAAACACTCTGATGAGCAATCAGAGTACATTTGAGATGAACAAATCATGCCATTTATGATGCCATTCTTTGGATTTCCCATTTATTACATTATTGGGATAATGGTTGTTTTTGCAATCATTATGCTCCTGATGATGCTTATCATGCGAAGAGTGATCATGCGAGGAGGATGCTGCCCCTGTTGTTGTGGTCCTCGAAAAGATCAGAATGAACAAAAAAGAATGGAGAATCAGTGATATCGATGATCGATATTCTTACCGGAGCACTTTTTGTCGGGTGGACAATACTCCTAGCATATCTCACTGAACACGTAGTTACCTGTCTTATCCCTGCCTTTTTTATTGCCGGAGCCATTGCCGCTTTTGTAAAGAAAGATGCAATTCTAAAATACTTCAGTCCGGATGCAAAAAAGTCAGTCAGTTTTGGCATAGCCTCAGTATCCGGGACTGTCCTTGCGGTATGCAGTTGCACTATTCTCCCGATGTTTGCCGGAATTCTAAAAAAAGGGAGTGGTATTGGTCCCGCAATCACCTTCCTGTATGCCGGTCCGGCGATTAACATCCTTGCTATTGTCTACTCGGCAAAAGTCCTGGGTATTGATATCGGGATTGCCCGTGCTGTTTCTGCTATTCTTCTGTCAATTGTCATCGGTCTTATCATGACAATAATATTCAAAGAGCATGATAATGAAGTCCGTGCAAATGCCAAAAAGAATATTAGGATCTCTTCCAGCAGCGAAGAACGCCCAAAATGGATTATTCCAGCATTCTTCATCTTCCTGATTGCTATCCTGCTTGTTGGTACCTCACAACTAGACATCTTCATCCGGCTCCTTATTGTCTATTTCCTCTCCATGGCGGTTGCATTCCTGCTTATTTACTACTTTAGTCGGGATGAGGTGACGGAATGGGGGTATGAGATATGGGATCTGACAAAGAAGATCTTCCCGATCCTCGTTATCGGAACCTTCGCTCTCGGAGTACTCTCCTACTTTATCCCCCCAGAGACCTTTCAGCCATATATCGGGGACAATTCTCTCCTGGCAAACTTTACCGCTGCAGTTATCGGTGCAATTCTCTACATGCCAACCCTGCTTGAAGTGCCAGTTATCGGGACAACCCTTGGATATCTTTCCGGGAACATGGCGAAGGGACCAGCCCTTGCTCTTCTCCTGACCGGCCCATCCATCAGTCTGCCCAGTCTCATGGTTCTCACCCGGGTTATGGGAGCAAAAAAGACCGGAGTGTATGCCGTGCTTGTTGTTATCTTCTCTACATTAGCCGGATTTGTATTCGGAAACAGCGGGCTCTGATTTAAATGACTTTGTATAAACCCTGTTGTCCGGCGGATGCATTACGAAGGATAAAGATGATCCCGATTAACGGGATACCAACTGGTATCACTATGCTGAATGAGATAATCGCTGAAGTTAAGGAAATGAATCTCAATTCCGAGCAACAAATCAAAGAAACTCTGTTGAAAAGAGTAAAAGTGTACAATTACATCTCCAAAGGAGCAGAGGAGTTGTATATGAAAGCAATTATGGCAGAATATTACAAATCCTGAAGATAACTGCTGGAGTTCAACATCGTCAATCCCATGCAGGGACAAGATGTGTATCCCTCAAAACAAAAGATGATTATCTCATATAACAAAAGTATTTCAAATAAAGGTGAAATATGAAACTTGAAGTATTCGGAACCGGCTGCACAAAATGCAAACGAATGTATGACAATGTGACTGAAGCAGTGAAGAAATCCGGAATTGAGGCAGATATTGTAAAAGTTGAGGCACTTGAGGAGATTGTGAACAGAGGCGTGATGATGACTCCGTCTCTCTTCCTGGACGGCGAGGAGGTTGTTGCCGGCCGGGTTCCCACCGTCAACGAGATCATGGAAATTATTCAGGAGAGTGCATAATGGCAGAGCAGGCTCCATGCACCTGTGGAAGTAATGAGAAGAACCGACTTATATTCCCCTGCTCCGGACAGGCAAACACCGGACAGATATCAAATCAGGCTGCGATTCAGTTATCTGACGAGGGATATGGCAGTTTTGTCTGCACGGCTTTGCTTGCATCAGGATCAGAGTCTCTGGCTGAACGTGCCAAAGGGGTGCAGGAAGTCGTCGCAATCGATGGGTGCGGGATGGATTGTGCACGAAAGATCCTGGAGCAGGCAGGAGTTCCGGTTCATCAGCACCTCGTAATAACCGATCTTGGTATTGAAAAGAAGAGCGGTAACCGGTCATTTACTTCAGATGAAGTTGAGTCAATCGTCTCTGCTGCGTGGAAAGGGGAAGGAAAGCTGCAGGAGTCCAATTCCGGGGAGAAGAAATCCGATGGTTCAGGAGGCTGTGGCTGTGATTGTGGCGGAAAATGCGGTTAACCGTCCTCTTTTTTCATGATGCTCAATGATTCAGAAATTACCCTCATCACCTGTTCCGGGATCTCAAACACCGGAAAACTTACGGCAAAGGTTGGAGAGATACTCATCAGGCGATGTCCGGGTCAGATAGAAATGTGCCTTCCTGCAAGGGCACAGCCAGAGAAGATGCTGGATGCTCTTGCCCATGCTGAAAAGATCCTGGTGGTTGATGGGTGTTCTGACTGTTGCGGTAGGAAAAAACTCAAAGAACAGGGATATGATCCGGATATTCATATTATCGCAACCGAATGCGGTATTGTGAAGAACGGTATGGAAGAACCCCGATTTGATGAGATTGAACTACTAACATCCGTTGTCCGGGAAAAAATCAGGTAATATTCTCCTTGTTGTATCAATATTCATGCAAGCTCCAAGAAAGGATATCCTGATACCGCTCCTCCTTCTCGCAGTAATTACATTCATTATGATCTTTTCAGGTGGATGCGGGTGCAACCAGATTTTTACCGTAGAAAATCTCTCCCTTCAAAATTATAGCACAATTACATCAATTCCTTCTTCTGGGGTTCTTGAAGTATATCATTTTCATGAAACCAAGCAATGTTATTCCTGCCGGGTGCTTGGTGAACTGGCGAAAGAGACCATGAATACATCATTCATGCAGGAGATGGATGAAGGGAAGATCTTCTTCAGATCCGTGAATATTCAACTCCCGGAGAATGCGGAGATTGTATCCAGATTCGTGCCAACTTCATCCTCGCTCATGATTGGATACACGGATGAGGCAGGGTTTCATGCAGAGAACCAGATACAACTCTGGTATAAACTTGGAGATAAAATTGCATTTGGAGAGGAATTATCCGGTGTGATCAGAAAGAGACTGTCAACGGTTCATGCATGATATACAACTTGAAATCTTATTATCATCGCATTTTTCCCATTACCTGACCTCATAGATTTTTCCGGTTCATCGCTCATCCTCTATGGTCATCATATCATCTCTGGCCGATAGTACCATCAGGGGTTCCTCCGGCTGTTTTCCCAATCTCCGTTATCTGGCCTATGGTCGGAGCAGTGATAGTAGTACTACAGTATTCCAGATTTCCCCGGAGTAATCCGATATATTTCAGTTTTTACAATCTCGAAGGCATCAGTCTCTTATGTAGATACATCGACAGACCGGTCCCTGCAATAGTAAACAGAATAAGAACTACGAAATCAATGATGATTGGCAAGAAGTTCGAATTTGTAAATGAATATCGGACAATATCTACAATATAGGTCAGCGGAGAGAACCAGGCTAACATCTGTCCCCAGGGAGGCATCTGTTCAAGAGGAATGAATATTCCAGATATAAAAACCAGCGGGAATTTCACCAGGTTTGAAATCATCATTATGTTTGAAGGCGTATTGGTTGGCATTGCAGCAAACAACATACCAATCGCTGCAAAACACCAGGCTCCAATGATAATCACACTGAGGAGAATGAATCCATGCAGAAGTGATAGCCCAAGCACTATACCAATGATTACCGTAATAAAAGTGATGCCAATGGAAAATAGTGCTGATGCCACCATATCACCGAATATCATCGCTTCTACGGTTATCGGGGTTGATGCAAGTCGCTCAAGAGTTTTTGCCGATCCTTCCCAGGGAAATATCGCCGGAGATACTGCTGTTGCTGTAAAGAAGAGTGTCATTCCGACAAGTCCTGCAATAAGAAAAGACAAAGGGATCTGCCTGCTACCCATGAAAAAAGCAAGGAATAAAAATAATGGCATAATAATCCCAAAGATGAGGACCGGACCTTTCAAATAATAAATCCGGATATCCTTTTTTGTAATAGCCCATGCCCGTCGTATCTGTGAAGCAATCCCATAGGGATGTATCGGACTCATTTTTCTTCCTCTCTGGTAAGCCTTATGAATGCTTCATCCAGGGTTGGTGCCAGTGTATTGAGAGTGACGATTGCAGTGTTCTGCTCTATAGAATATGCTACAATCGACCGAATCGCTGCATCTTTATCTGAAACAATTATCTGCCATTTATCTCCGGTTTTTTCTGCCCTGATAATCCCGGGAAGATCTCCAGGTTCTATACTGGGAACGTCTTTTGCAAAACTCACTTCAATCCTGTGCTCTCGGTCTATTGCTGATTTAAGTTTTTCAGGTGCATCAAGCGCTATCATCTTCCCGGCCCTGATTATACCAACACGGTTACAGAGCTGGTTCGCTTCTTCCATATTATGGGTTGTTAAAAAGATGGTCATTCCGTTCCGGTTCAAATCCCGAAGCAGTGAGAGTATCATATGAGTGCTTTGCACATCCAGACCACTCGTAGGCTCATCAAGAAAGAGGAGTTCAGGCTCATGTATGAGTGACATTGCAAGGATAAGGCGCTGTTTCATCCCTTTTGAATACGCCTGTACCTTCTGGTCCTTTCGTTCAATTAATCCTACTAATGTTAATAATTCTTCTGTACGCCGTAATATTTTTGATTTTGGAAGATCATAGAGTTCTCCCATAAGGAACATATTCTGCTGTGCTGAGAGATCGATATACGCATTTGAAGTCTCCGGAACCACACCAAACCTCTGTTTTGCATAAACCGGACTTTTCATGACATCATATCCAAGAATCGTCGCAGTCCCGCTGTTAGAAGGAAGCACTCCGGTAAGCATTCGTGTGGTAGTGGTTTTTCCTGCACCGTTTTGTCCCAGAAATCCGAATATTTCTCCCTCGCTCACTTCGAAGGACACATGGTCCACTACAGTATTCTTCCCGAATTTTTTTGTAAGACAATCTGCCCGGATTACTACTGTCATAATGTCACATCATACATCTTTCCAGATCCCAAGAAGTATCATCCATCTTTATCTCTATTTCGGATCTTTCATGGAGATATTTATTTTAATTATTATGTGCTGCAGCCCAACATGCTGCACATCCTATGAACGAATCATCATCAGGTGTTGATAGAGAAATTTTTCCTCCGCTGGAATATGCATCTCCCTTTCCGGTGAGAAGATTTGGATCTAGTACCATGGTGAGATCATATGTGCCATAATCCAGATCTGAAGGAATACTATATGACAGAGTAAACGTTTTCTTTTCTCCATTCATCAATGGTGAAATCTGTGCCTCATTTGGGGTAAGCAATCTTTCTCCCAGATATGCATCTACCTGTACCGGTATAGGTGAAGTGTCATCTTCTCCCTGATTTTTTACAACAACTTCAGGTTTTATTAGCGAACCAGGAGACACCCACATATAATCTGATGAAACAATGATATCTTCTATAATATACTGGGGTTTACTTTTCGTCTCTATTGTATGGGAATTATACCATGAATCTATTTCAGCAGGCTCTTTTGAAGAAACAGCATACTCTAGAGGTTTAGGAGGAGAAATATATGGAGAACACAATGTCGGAAATTTATCATTCATATTTGTTGCTGCCTGCACGGTAATATTTTCAGAGGTTAAACCAAGGGGAATGTGTCCGTACAATGATATTCCTACATGAGAATCAGGATCAGGGATCATCTGTCCCCAACCGATCAAGGGAGCATCGGAACATGATACATCATGAACGAATAATCCGACGGTTATTGGTCTGATACTTGTCTGAACACTTTCCGGGAGAGTGATATGTGCAATTATCATGCCATCATCAAGTTTTAACCCATCAATATTCAGAACTTCTGATTGTTCTGTTTCAAACGCCAAAACAGAATGCGAACTACCAATAAGAAATATCAGAATAACTATAGTAATCCGGGAATAAGAGATAGAAATCATATATATTGAACTCCATGTCTGGTGCATGAAGCACCTCAGACTATTTTGAACATCTCACCCATAAGAAGTTGCTTCTTTCGACTAAAAAAATCAGGATGTAAGTTTCTCATATAATCCGGATAGAGTTTGATTATACATCATTCTGATGGTCTCTTCATGATCGGCAAGGGGTTTTACTGGAACAAGATCCATGACTGCTTCCGGAGATTTGTTACTCCTGATTCAATATTTTACCCAGGATTATGAGATCCACATAGATACCGTCAATAAAAAATGCTTCTTTCTTTTTCCCTTCCGGTTCAAATCCAAGATGTTCATACAACCGGATAGCACGGGGATTGGTATCAGCCACCATACATTCCATTCGTCGATATGCCTTCCTCCTGACTTCTTCCTCCAAAAATTGTATGGTTTTTGTACCGATTCCTTTCCCCCAGTATCCAGGTTCAATATAGAGGAAAAAAGTCGCCGAATGAGAAAGTCTGGTCCCTGGAGGCTGTACATAATACCCAGCTCCACCGATTATCCGGTCACCGGTATGAATCCCCCAGAGGGAGACAATCCCATTCTGGATATACTGCCACAGGGCTATTGTCGTTTCCATCGGTACCGGCGGGATCGTCTCAAAATGTTCGGCAATCTCCGGGATATTGGACAATTCATTAATTCTGCCAAGTTCTGACTCCTGAATCGGTAAGAATTGAATAGAAAGAGAAGAGGTATTGAACATGATAATTTATACGTTTTATTTGTAAAAAAACGGTTCCTATTCAAGATCCTAATACGATGAAATAATTTTTTGCTAATTGTGTCGCATTTAAACAACTGAAAGGATATATCCGAAAAAGAAAATTATTCAGAATAATTTGAATTTTCTGATAACATTAAATATTCTGAAAACCTACATTGTAGGCAGATTATATGGGAAAACTAAAAAAATCCGAAATAATTACTGCAGACGAGATGAGATGCAGTTGTGGCCCAAAGAGCAGTTGCACGGTGGAATCCATTCTTACCATCGATGATAGGGGTCAGATGGTCCTGCCAAAAGATGTCAGAGAACGAGCAGGCATCAAACCTGGTGACAAACTGGCTCTTATCAGCTGGGAAAAAGAAGGGAGCATCTGCTGTCTGGCCCTCATGAAGACAGAGAACCTGAGTGGTATGGTGAAAGAAGTTCTCAGTCCAATTCTAAACGATACCGGAGCAGAATAATGGAATCGTCTTGTTGTTGTTCCTGTTCTGTACCAATACCGCCTGTCACGAGTGAAATCACCACTGCTAACCGGATTGATCATCTCCTTGCACGATGGGGATATAATCGGTCAGGACACCGGGTAACACCCGGGCTGTACCACCTTGGCAATCCCAATGCTGACTCACCGGTCTTTGCATCTGCCAACTATACGCTCAGTTTTGATGCACTCCGCTCAAACCTCAGAGGGTTGGATGCATACATCCTTGTTCTGGATACCAAGGGAATTAATGTTTGGTGTGCAGCAGGAAAAGGGACGTTTGGTACGGATGAACTGGTCAAGAGAATTGAATTAACCGGCCTTGGACAGGTTGTATCACACCGCACGATCATCGTTCCCGAGCTCGGAGCACCTGGGATTGCTGCTCATGAAGTGAAACGAAGGAGTGGATTTTTAGTTCAATATGGTCCGGTTCGAGCTGCTGATCTCCCTGAATATCTGAAGATGGGAAAATTAACTCCTGAAATGCGTAGGGTTACCTTTCCGATGAAGGACCGTCTTGTTCTGGCACCAATGGAGCTTGTCCATATTGCTCTGCCGGCGGTAATTGTAACGTTTATTCTCTGGTTTTTAGCTGGATATATTGCTGCTCTAGCCGCAATTACTGCAGTCCTTGCCGGTACAGTCCTGTTCCCTCTTCTATTACCTTTCCTTCCGACCAGAGATTTCTCAACGAAAGGGCTGATTTTAGGAGGAATTGTTGCTATTCCTTTCTCAATCACATATGCAGGTACTTCTGGTCTTCCTGAATGGGCATTATATGCCGGTGCTACTGTCCCTCTCCTGATTATGCCCCCGGTTGTTGGATATCTGGGCCTGAATTTCACCGGATCAACTCCCTTTACGTCACGAACCGGAGTAAAAAAGGAGATATTCCAATATATCCCAATTCTAGCCACAATGACTGCTTGTGGAATAATTATTGGGATTGCTCTCGGGATATCCCGTTTGATGGAGGTGATCTGATGTTTAATTCGTATATTGAAAATACGCTAGAATTTCATGAAGAGAAATGTATCAACTGTAAACGCTGCACAGAGGTCTGTCCACACGGTGTTTTTGCTGAAGCAGGCGGCCGGGTAAAACTTTCAGAACCGAAAAGGTGTATGGAATGTGGTGCCTGTGCCCTGAACTGTCCGGTCCAGGCAATTGATGTTGAAAGCGGTGTTGGGTGTGCCTGGGCGATGATTAGTGCCGCTTTACGGGGAAAGGATATGGATAGCGGAGAGTGCAGTTGTGGTGGTGGGGCTGGATCTTGCTGTGGCGGTGAGACAGAAGGGTCCTCATGTGGATGTGGAGAGGGATGAACCTTACCCAGAACTGTGGGATGAGACCTATGCATATTTCGTGAAGAATTGAAATGCAATTACTGGAATGAAGACGTAACGGTTGATGATTTCACTTCTGTCGCATTTGAGAAATATGGAGTCTCGTTTCTTTTCAGCATATTCCTGCAATGATTTGTCCGGTGTGTAATGAAGAGTATATATTAGAGATTCAGATCAAAATAGAAATACATCAATTTTCCTTCTTTTCCGGTTACTATTCAGGTGGTCTGAGCGCTCTCCTCGAAAATTTTTATTTTATCTTTGGTGAGATCGGAAAAATGTTAGACGAAAATCCCTTTATTTTTTAATATTTTTCCGGTTTATATTTTGACTTCGAAGATCTCTTTTCCTTCACCCAGGTTGGCACTCTGGATTTTTTTTGCGGTTTTAAGGGTTTTGCCTCAGATATTTGTTGTTTTTCAGGTTTTCCTGATTCCTTTTTAGTGGATCTACCCTCCGGAGTTGTAAAAACTGGTTTTTTTTGAGAATTTTTTTTGTCAGATGCTGGAGTGGATTGAGAACGGTTCTGATCAGATGGGATTTTTTTTCTGATATCTCCTTCAGGCCTGGAACGTTCCGGGCGAATAGGACTTCGTGATTCCCCGGGACCATTACGATTTTTCCACTCCGGTTTTGGAGATCTTCTTTCTTCTCCGGGAGGTGATGAATATGTTCTCCTTCCAGAGTCAGGTGCAGGTCTGTTTTCTCGGAAATCCTGTGCTTTATCTGATTTATTATCTGACCGGCGTGTTCCTGGAACCCCATCAATGAGAAGTTTTCTCCCCTCAAATACCGATTCGCTCAAGGTTGTTTGAATTTTTTTCGCCTGCTCCTCAGATCCCATCTCAACAAATGCGTAACCCTTGCCTTCCATCACTTTAACATCAATAACAGTACCATAGGTTGCTAAAAAGGAACGTAATTTATCGGCTGTTACTGAATAGTTAAGATTTCCAATGAATAATTTTCTTTTTTTCATAATTCATCCAATTGTTTTCATGATCCGAAAAAGGAAAACCAGATCTCTCATTCCCTGCATGAGGTTGATATTCGCTATATTATCAAGAGTCGGTCTGTCGTCCTCATCGATGAGAATAACTACCTGTTTTCCGGGTTTTTTTATATTTTTTGGTATAAGCGAGAGCAGTCGATCTCCAGGATCTCCAAAGCTTTTCTCTATCGCATAGTATTCTTCCCACTTGTCAATAATGCTGGTCAATCTAATGATAAGATCAGAGATATGACTCAGTGCCCCTCCTGCAAAATCAATCCGAAGGACTGGATATGTTATTGTAAAGTCCCATTCTGCTTCAGGGGAATCGAGGTATAGCCCGGAGAAGAATTCTTTTCTTCCGGAAAATGTACAATCAAGCGAATCGATAAAGAGACTTTTTCCAAACGGTTTTGGGCGGGAAAGAAAATAATATTTCCCTTTTGCGACCATATATGAGATAAACCAGGTTTTATCGACATATGCATATCCTCCGGTTCTCATCTCTGAAAATGACTGGATTCGAATTGGAAGCTTTGGAGGGGGCATAGTAAATTTTGTTAATAGTATAAGAGGTGGGAGATTACATCTTTCTTCCGAATGTATGATTTTTCACACAATAAGATCACGATTGAAATTTTACTCCATTTCTTCCATTTCCCGCCACAATGCTGCCTTCTTCTTCGGCCAGTCACGGATCATACCTCTTACCTGTTTTGCTAACACAACCAATCTCAAACCCTGAACTACAAACCGTACTGATTTACCAGAACTGGAGAGTTTTAACCGTTCCACTGGTCCCATCCCGGCCAGAGTGAGGAGAATATCTGATTGGTGGATTCTTCCAATCTCCCCTGATCCGTCTTTCATAATACGTATCCATCCTTCTTCACCAGCAAGAAGTCTTCCAACTTTAACGTATTGACTCATACAAGCACCTCTTGTTTCTCCTGAATAACACACATAATCAACGGACCAGATATTCTCCATCCGATTCCTGTGCATCTATTGTCAAGAAAAATTCTTCTCCATCGGATCGATTAAAAAACTCATGATATTATTCTTGATTTATCTTGTTCACGTGTGTAACAAACCTGGCATATCTTTTGTTTTGTATCAGGATCAATCCATATTGCAGCACCAGTATTACACACATCACACCGGCCAAGGTCTTTGTTTGCCATTATCATATGATTGATGTTTAAGAGACCGGGAAGGGCCGTGTAGGTTCCACTTTTTCTCAACCTCGCCCGATCATAACATTTCTGACAGATTTTATGTGAAAACCGTCCTTCAGCTTTCATGTGTGGGGAGAATTTCTCGGTATAATGAACCCACTTTCCGCCACATACTGCACAGGGTCCACTCCACACTCCATTGATACGACCATAGTCATCAGGGTCGATAAACAGATGGGTGACTGCTGTGACTGGAGTGACTGGAGAAAAAACCGGCTGATCGGAGAAGACCGGAGAAATTTTTTCACCAGGACTTTTTTCTTCCAATTCACGAACGGAGTCCAGAATGGTTTTAGTATCCACCTTTTCATCTGACTGGAGAAAACTTCCAGGGGAAGAGAGAGGTCCATACAGTGGGTTATGAGGTTTCTCTGCACCCGGATTTTTTCTCCGGTCATAATAAAATCTATTATTATTCTTATTATTCTGAGAATACTCTTCATTCTGCTCTTCTTTTGGTGGAGAAAATTTTTCTCCAGTGGCCCGCTGACGTTCTCCGGTCTCTCCGGTAATCAGATCTGGTTTACCTGATTCAGTGTCAGGTTGAGCATCAACCGTATCGGTATTCTGCGAGATATTTTCAGTAAGATCTCCATCTTCATCATTATCTTCATTGTCGTTTCTATTGTCGTTTCCATTTCCATCCCTGGATAACCAGCATCCCCCACCGGCTGACCAGATCTGATAGAGTACTTCGTTCCAGATATACACGAGTTGGGACCTGTTTCCGGTATCGGTCATATCTGTCCGGTACAGGTAGGTAATGGCCGGACATTTTTCAAGTAAACCGTTATGTGAACTTTTTTCACCACTCCCTCTGATGAGTTTCCGGATAGATTCATATGACTTATTGGTCAGGTCCTGGAGTTCCTTCATGGTATACTCACCTCTTCCTGCTTTCCGAATGCTCTCAATCAGTAAGGACTCGCTCTTAGTCAGTTTTGTACTCTGACCCCCGGACACACTGTTTAATGCCTGGTAGATCTGATTTGCAAAGTAGAAATCCTCTTCAGTTGCAATTACAACATCAACATTGCTCCGTTGGACCTTCTGACGTTGATACTGATGAAGAGCTGTATGTGACTTTATCAGGTCGAGGAGCATCCCAGGATTTCTCCGATTTGTCGAAGAGGTAAATCGTATTCGTTTTGCGAATGGAATGACGACATGCACTGGTTTTACTTGTTTCCAGATCTCATGACAGACCAGGACTTCTTCGCGTGTTTCGGTAAAAATTTCCGGAAATTCTTCAGCAGCGGCGAGTTCCCGTGCAAGGACTTTCTCATCCTGTTCTGATGAATCATCTATCCAGCAGGTGAGCATCCTATTCCATACTTGATCATCACCGGTACCATTTACTTTTGCAACCCACCAGACACACCGTTCAGGAATTATACAGACTTGTCCTTTCCGATCTTTATTCACTGTCCGGTACACAAACGGTTTCTTAAATGAGGTGGTGACTCCCTTGAGTGTCTCCTGCATTGCTTCGGAGAGGGTCACATCATCAAGACAGATAGCTGTCCCGGGTTTCAGTCCTTCGGTATAATAGAGGGCTTTATCAGAGAGTCGTCCGTCAAGGCGTTCTTCAGGTGGAACATGCTGAATCATCGTGTCAAAGATGTGGCTTTTTCCTTTTCCTGATTCTCCGGTAACAAGAACATGCAGACCGTTTGAGTTGAGGACAGATCTTGATGCAAAGGACATGATAAGACAGGATGCAACCACATCATCGCCTTCATGATCTACTGCGATTGATTTTTTGAGGTACGCAACTGGATCGCCGTTTTGAATTATCTCTGTTGCTTTTTCTGGTATGTCACATGGAGAGGTATTGAATGTGGTGTTTGAGTTATGAGATTCTGGATCAGGTGCCGGTATGGATGTGGATTTTCTCTCTGAAGGGCATCGTTCTGGAATGTTTCCATAGTATTCTGCTTTTGCTTTTGCTCTCTCTCGTGCCTGTTGTTTGAGCCGGCTTTCATAGTCTTGTTTTGGCTGTGGTCCGTCAAACCGTTCCCGAAGTTCAGACCATCGCTGCTCTCCACCGCCACAGGAATTATGATGACATCCAGCAAATATGGCTCCATTATCAAATTGAATAGCGTATGCTCCGTCAGCATGGGCGGATGAGAACGGACACTGGTCAAAGAGAAAGAGTCTGCCGTTTCCGTATGGTTTTTCCCGGTAGAAGAGACCATGAATGGATAGCCAGATCCCAAGGTCCAGGATGTCACTTTGTTTTCGAGAGGGAGTCCTGACAGGTTCAGGTGGAGATGGGAGGAGAGATGCGAGCTGAACGAGTAATTCCCGCCCCACGATATCCACATTCTCTGGTGATGAGAGAATCCGGGATCGCCTATGAGGGCGGTCCAAAACTGAATCCCCCTTCTTTGCCATCGTTCCGTAGAGTTTCCAGAGTTGGGCTGCTTTTGAGACTGAGATATCTACTCCGGATTTTTCATCAGAAAAGAATGCAGAAAGGACGGTGAGAGCCTGCTTGATGAGATTGGCTGAATCAGGATCATTTGGGAGGTCTATGTGGTAGAGAAGATGAGCTCCATTGCCTGAGTCTGCAGAGATCGGATCAGGCCATCCCATTTCGCTGAGAAAGCCCCTGATCTTTTCTGCTTTCCGTAGGGCCTCATTATGTTCCTCATCAGATGAAGAAATTCCAGACGGCCGGACGGGATCGATATCGATAGGAAACCACCATCGATGCATGATATCCTCGTCACTTGTGGCTTTTTCATCCTTTGAAAGCCTCATCTCGATTCGGTTTGCTCTCCGGGAGAAGAGGACCGGGTTTATCTTGTTCAGGATGATGTACATCCCGACTAAATCTTTTGTAGAATCGAGGATTTCTGCATCATGTGCAAGTTTTGAATAATCGGTATAATATCCGGATGCCATCCCTCCGGCTTTTCGAAGAGCCCGAAGTTCTACAACCGATCCAGGCGGAAAGAGAAGAGAGAGGGTTTGGGCTATCTCCTCCCGACTCATGATGACTCCTTTTTGCTATGGAGATTCCAGACAAAGTTTCTTTTTTTGAACCGGCTGCAATTATTCCAGAGTTCATACCGGTCATTCATGATCCGGGAGATCATATTCCTTCGTGATTTTTGTGACCGTCTGGAAAGAATTGGAAAGAGGGAAGGATCTGAAAGGATGTGATCTTCGATATGTCTCTGAGAAACAAGACCTGTTTTCTCACCGATTATCTCGGTCACAACATAGATGATCTCATCCATAGCGTGGATACTCATGCAAATCTCCCGGTTATGGAAATGGCTCCTCCAGGCAGGACTGAATACCGGTGCCATTCATGAGACTGGGCAATCCATACCTGAATCTCTCCGGGAAACAGCCGTCTTCTGACTATTTCAGAGAGTTTTTGAACAAGTGACGGAAAGTGGTTTATTCCTTCGCTTCGTGTTGTCCTGACGACGATGCCAAGGATTTTTTCCTGTTTCCATGCGATGATGTCAAACCATCGGGTTTTCCCTGATATTCGTTCTGGAGTATACCCAAAAGAAGTAAGCATGGCACAGGCTGCATGGATTGAAACCCGGCAGGCCCGTGAGAGTTCAGCCACAAAACCACCTTCCGGAGAAGAAGTGAATAATCTGGGTTTTGGTGTTTTGGTATGAGAAAGTAGATGAAAGAACAGGATCTAATAACCTGTTTAACCCCGCTGCGATCCACAGTTTTCCAGACAGGTAGATTCTGCGGGGGTTTCTTTCTTTTTCGGTTAATCTTTCGTATAACTCATAGATGGTTCCTAAGACTGTTATGGTTTCACCTGCCCGGCGTACTCATGCCGAGCCTTCAAATGTCTGAAAATATCAGTAATAATTCCCACCTTTCCTATGTAGTCTGATGACCGAAATCCTTTAAACTGAGTAAGGAGATCCGGACTTGTCAGACGTTAAAGATGCGCAATTTCCGGATTCATAGGGCTGATTTAAGGTTTTATGCGTGATATATGGATTTATATGGGGAGGAAACGGTATGCATGGATCACCTCATTAGGATGATTCGAACTTGTGGATTTCTCCTTAAATACCTGGAAAGTTATATGAGAATTTTTTGCGCTGTGAGTTATATTACGAGATTTCGGATTTTCCTGCGCCATACGTGCCGCAAGGGTGGATTATATGTTCGGGAGGATTGTGAGGGGGAGAATGTGGGGACGCATACGAAGAGGGTTGATGGAGAGTGAGGGGAGATGAGGGTGATTGTGATGAACCGGGGAGGGAAGGAAAAGTGTTAGAGGAGTAATTGACGTTGAACAAGTCATCTTTTAGGTCATGACACTTGAGATTCGCAGTGAGTGAGTCATATGAACTGTTATAAGATGTAGCCTTGATTAAAACGGGTTCAAGAGCCACATCTGAAAAAGTGTTGGAAATTGTGATATTCATTCATTGGTAACTTAATAAGGACCAGTAAAAATTCGTTTTATCGCATGACAGTATCATTATTTTCTTTCAGTCCCCCGGAAAAAATCTCGATACCCACATTAAACGATCATCATCCGGACTTTGATTACCTATTCTCTCTCTCAAAAAAATATCGGGATTTTTCAGGTCACATACTTTTCACATTTGATCGTTGTTTATTTATCCGTCATAATGCTGTAGCGGTTTTGGGAGGATTGGTTACTCATATTAAAAGAAATGGTGGTCGGGTTGAGCTTAACATTCCATCAATGAAGAGAAATGTTCATACAAACCTGGCCCAAAATGGATTTTTATCGTTCTGTGGATATGATGAACCGAAATGGCAAGGAAATGCTGTTTCCATTCAAAATTTTGAAAAAACTGATCAGGATGCAATTATCTATTATTTACACGAAGAGTGGCTTTTGCGATCCTGGCTCTCCATTAGTCCCCGCTTACTGGACGAGATTGTTGGGGCAGTATGGGAAATATTCACGAATGCTTTTGAGCATAGTGAAACCCAGCATGGGATATTTACCTGTGGCCAAAAGTATCCAATTCTGAATGAACTCAATCTTACCCTGGTTGATTTTGGTGTTGGTATTCCGGTCAATGTTCGAAGATACGCTATCCAAAAGGGACGTGATATTGATAGTATCACTTCCGATAAGGCATTACAATGGGCATTTACGAAAGGGAGTTCTACGAAGAAAGGGAAGAGAAATGCCGGAGTCGGTCTTGATCTCCTGAAAGAGTTCATCCGGTTAAACAAAGGAACTCTTGAGTTTTACAGTAATGATGGCTATGTCTTTATAGGAAATGACAAAGAGATCTATGAATCAGGATTACCGGAGTTTGAAGGTACAGTTATCAACCTGATGCTCCGGTGTGATGAGAAATACTATCATTTTTCAGATGAAACAATTGATGATATCTGGGCATGAGGTGAGAATTATGAATATTAAAGTTATTACCCTTACCGGTGAACACTGTATTTCGGTGGATGATGGGCAAAAAATATTTGATCTAGTCCATCCGGTCCTTGAAAAGGGAGAAGACGTTACGCTTGACTTCACAGATATTCATATCTGTGCATCACCTTTCTTTAATACCGCAATAGGACAGTTGCTCAAAGATATTCCAATTGAGCAGTTACAGGGCCATTTGAAATTTGTCAATCTTTCACCGTATGGGAACCAGGTGGCAAAGAAAGTTATTTCGAATGCTAAGGAGTATTATTCGAATCCAAGTCTGCAAAAGGCAATTGATGACACTCTTCTAGGGATTGCGGAGAGTGCGTGAGTTCTCGAAAATATATTGTTGTGTCACAGATTGTTGACATCAACCGGTATGATCCTCACCCGGAGGACTCTTTTTTTGTCGATACGAATGTCTGGTTCTGGGTAGCATCCCAGATTGCCGGTCAGGGGCTTCCCAGGTACAGGGGAAAACAGATCAAAAACTATCCCGATTTTATTAAGAAGGTTCTGAATGTGAAGGGGACACTCTATCGTTCTGAATTATCGTTTTCTGAACTGAGCAACCTGATTGAACGAACTGAGTATGATATCTTTAAGAGGGAAACGGGAATTGATATCTCTCCGAAAGCCTATCGTCATGAGTATGCTCATCGACGTCCGGGTGTTATTGAAGAGATTGAACTAGCCTGGAGTCAGGTTGAGGCTATGTCGGTTTCGATTCCGGTTCATTTAACTTCAGATTTTACCCATAAAGTCATTGAACGAATGGGGAGTCATAAACTGGATGCATATGATGCTTGTATGGTAGAGTCGCTACATGCTGAAGGGATTCCTCTCCAGATCATTAGTGATGATGCTGATTTCTCTTCAGTCGGGGATGTTACTTTGTTTACGGCGAATAGTGGAGTTTTGGATAGTGTTAATGGTTAAATAATAAAAATATCACTCACAAACTAAATTTGTCACCCTGAAATCCTGTTTACTCCGAACTCTTCGGTTAGAGGTATCATTAGAAAGTTCGGTCTGAATCACTCTGTCCTGAGTAATTCATTTACCCCGGCCGGACTGACTGATGGTACATTAGTCCGGGGGAGATTTCCATCGTTGCCAACTTCCAATCTTTTTTAGATAACGGCCATATTCATTGAGAACAAATCGGCTACGTAGGTATGCTCCTAGCCTAATACCGTAGAGGATATTTAGGAAGTTCGGTTATATGTTCTCTATATCACATATTGCTCACGTTCCGCTCCCTTGGGTAAATCTCAATGAATTTTTGAGTTCGTCCTTTTTGTGTGACCTCACTGTATCTTTAAAATTCCTATTGAAGAAATAATTTAGGCTTTTTTAGCCAAGGGCGCGTAATGTGAATTATAATCTGAATATCCTCAATCCCAGTCCTCTATAAGTATTGAGAATTGTTCGGATATGAGTTAACTCTCCGGCTCGCTGTAGTCGCCCGGTAGGTCAACTGATGCCCGGGTACTAATTAAAATATTTAGAATGCCATGTTCCTCAATAATAGGGAATAAAATTTATGAAAATCGTTTTATCAATTCTTGGAAACTTCTGGGGATCTTTTGCCGGAACTCATCGTCTTTCACGAATAACCAATGATACGTGACATCTGTATTTTTTGAATTGACATCTTTACACCATTGATCAAGACGTTCGGTTTTCAATGGGACATCCAGATCTTCTAGGCCTTTAGTTTCAATGATATAGATCTCTGATTCATTCCTTT